>NZ_JTLF01000326.1:0-42226 GCF_000798855.1 Enterobacter sp. ZOR0014
TCTTATTATTTCCTTATATTTTGTGTGGGCGTACAGTGGAGGTACGGATGAAGATTGTCTGGTCAAAGAATGCAAAGAAAGAGTTTTCCAAAATCGATGGCCGATATCAGCGAAGAATCAAAGTTAAACTTTCTGAGCTAGACGATCGCTCAGCTCCCCGGCCCGATATCAAAAAAATATCGGCGACAGAAAATCATTTCCGGCTACGCGTTGGCGATTACCGCATTCTGATTACACTTCGGGACGATCCCGATAAACATTGTTATGTTTTGGCCGTCAAGCGCAGAACATCAACGACCTACCTTCACGAGGAGAAAGCCCCCTATGGCTGTTCAGCTAATTAAGAACGATGACGGAAAAACGCAGTACGTGGTTATTCCCTATGATGAATACTTTCGTATGTGCTTACAGATGGCAGAAATCGACGACGAAACCGACGATGATCTGGAGGATATTGAAGTCGAACACGATTGTTATGATGACGTAGGTTTACCGGGGGAAGTGTGCGACATCATGCATAGCGAGAACGTCAGCCTGCAGGCCGCGTGGCGCATCCATTGCGGGTTATCCCAGCAGGAGGTGGCGCAGAAACTCGGCATCACCCAGTCCGCCGTCTCACAGCTGGAAGCGCTGGACTCCCGCCCGCAAAAACGTACCCGCGAAAAGCTGGCGGCAATTTACGGCTGCAAGCAGGAGCAGATCAGCCTCTATTTACCAAAAGAGGGTTAACAGCACTTCGCCCCGCCCTTGCCGCCGTAGCGGGCGTCCTGGCGGTCGCGGAAAAAGGCTTCGTAGGTCATGGGCGTCTGGTCCGGGTGGTTGACGCGCATATGTTCAACGTAGTTGTCGTAGTCCGGCACACCAATCATCATTTTGGCGGCCTGGCCCAGGTACTTACCTGCTTTGGAGAGGGTATCGAACATCGTTCTGGTCTCACAGAAAATGTAGGCCGGGTAAGCGCTAGCGCCACCCGGCACACTGGTTAATGCGCCCCTTTCGCCTGGGTGACAATCTCTTCCAGGTTTTCAGGCATTGGCTCATACGGTGTCTCTTTCGCCGTTGGCTTATCCACTTTCAATGCTGCCAGCGCGGTTTTAAGAGAATACAACGCCAGCACCACGACCACCACCATAAAGAAGATGGTCAGCCCGGCATCCAGACGGTTATTAAACACCAGCTGCGACAGCTGAGACTCGGTGTACTGCGCCGGGATCTTGCCGCTGTCGATCATCGCCTGGAACTTATTGGCAATCGCCAGGAAGCCCACTTTGTTATCCGGGCTGAAGGCTTTCTGCCAGCCTGCCGTCAGGGTACAGATCAGCAACCACGCGGTCGGCACCAGCGCCACCCACGCATAGCGCTGGCGCTTCATTTTGAACAGCACCACCGCGCAGAGCATCAGCGCCATGCCTGCCAGCATCTGGTTGGCGATACCGAACAGCGGCCAGAGCGTGTTAATGCCGCCGAGCGGATCCACCACGCCCTGATGCAGGAAGTAGCCCCATGCCAGCACGCACAGTGCCGTCGCCAGCAGGTTAGCCGGGAGCGAATCGGTACGCTTCAGGTTCGGGGAGATCACCCCCAGCAGATCCTGCAGCATAAAGCGCGCCGCACGCGTACCGGCATCCACCGCCGTCAGGATAAACAGCGCCTCGAACAGAATGGCGAAGTGATACCAGAACGACACGTCCATCAGCCCACCCAGCGCACCGTGGAGAATGTAGGCCATACCCACCGCCAGCGTTGGCGCACCACCCGCACGGGAGATAATTGACTGCTCGCCCACCTCATTAGCGATATGCGTCAACGTTTCAGGGGTAATCGCAAAGCCCCAGCCGCTGACCACCTGCGCAGCAGACGCCACGACGTCAACGGTCCCGGCCGGGGCCAGTACCGCCATCGGGCTGTTCATCGCGAAGTAGACGCCCGGGTCGATAATACAGGCGGAAACCAGCGCCATAATGGCGACGAAGGATTCCATTAGCATGCCGCCGTAGCCAATCAGGCAGGCCTGATTTTCATTCGCCAGCATCTTCGGCGTGGTCCCGGAGGCAATCAGCGCGTGGAAACCAGACACCGCACCGCAGGCGATGGTGATAAACAGGAACGGGAACAGGTTGCCGGTCCAGACCGGGCCGGTACCGTCGATGAACTTAGTCAGCGCAGGCATGGTCAGGGTCGGACGCATAATCAGAATGCCGATCGCCAGCCCGACGATGGTACCGATTTTCAGGAACGTAGAGAGGTAGTCACGCGGGGCCAGCAGCAACCACACCGGCAGCACCGCCGCCACAAAGCCATACCCCACCAGCATCCAGGTCAGCTGTATACCGGTAAAGTCGAAGAACGGTGCCCAGGTCGGGCTTTCCGCCACCCAGCCGCCGGAAATAATGGCGAAGACCAGGAACACCAGGCCAATCACCGACACTTCACCAATGCGGCCCGGGCGCAGGTAGCGAATGTAGATCCCCATAAACAGCGCCAGCGGTATGGTGAACGCGACGGTATACGTCCCCCACGGACTGTGGGTCAGCGCTTTCACCACAATCATCGCCAGCACCGCGAGAATGATCACCATGATCATAAAGGTCGCCACCAGGGCAATCACCCCGGCGGTTGCCCCCATCTCCTCTTTCACCAGCTCGCCCAGCGAGCGGCCGTCGCGGCGGGTGGAGACGAACAGCACCATGAAGTCCTGCACCGCGCCCGCCAGCACCACGCCCGCGAGGATCCAGATCATCCCGGGCAGGTAGCCCATCTGGGCCGCCAGCACCGGCCCCACCAGTGGGCCCGCCCCGGCAATCGCCGCAAAATGGTGACCGAACAGCACTTTTTTGTCGGTCGGGACGTAGTCCAGACCGTCATTATGACGTACGGCAGGCGTCATACGCGTCGCATCAACGCCCAGGACGGTTTTCGCGATATAGCGGCCATAAAAACGATACGCGATCAGATAAATGCAGACGGAGGCGACAACGATCCAGAGCGCATTGATCTGTTCCCCCCGGTTGAGGGCGATATAGCCCAGGGCAAAAGCTCCCACAACGGAGAGCCCTGCCCATGTAAGGTATTTCCCTGAGTTGTTCATCGTGGTTATCCGTTGTTGTGAAACAGTGAGATGTTACATTTTGTTTCTAGAACAACGGCAAATATTTAACAACTCTGAAACGCAATAATGTGTGGTCAAACCAGAGATTTACACCACAGTGTTAAGCCGATCACTTTCAGCTAAATGACTTACCCCAACACCATCGTACTCAACCTGCAGGTACAGCATCGTCGTCCCTGCTCGTCGAAAACCACGATTTCCCAGCTCTGGTTGGTTCTCCCCAGATGCAGCGGCTGGCACACCCCACGCACCTTCCCCTGCGCCACGGCACGGTGGTGTGTGGCGTTCAGTTCGGTGCCCACGACGCTTTGCCCGTCACGGGTCATCAGAAATCCGGCCATCGACCCCAGCGTTTCCGCCAGCGCGGCTGAGGCGCCGCCGTGCAGCAGGCCAAACGGCTGATGGGTACGCCCATCCACCGGCATCTCGGCCTCGAGCGTGTCGTCGCCGAGGCGGGTATAGACGATGCCCAGATGCGCCACCAGGGTGTTCATGCTGGTCGCGTTCAGCTCGTCGAGCGATAAATGACGTTTCCAGATCATTTACGCCCCCAGCGTGGAGCCGCCGTCCACCACGATATCCTGCAGAGTGATATGGCTGGCGGCATCGGAGGCAAGGAACAGCACGGTACTGGCAATCTCCTGCGGACGGGCGATTTTGCCAAGCGGAATACCAAGCTTGAACTGCTCGCCAAAACCGCGAATGCGCTGCTGCTCCGCATCGTCGTTTGTCCAAAGGGTGCGCTGCATATCGGTGTCCGTTGACCCCGGCGACACCAGGTTACAGCGTACGCCGCTGCCCGCCAGCTCCAGGCCGACGGTCAGGGCGAGGCTTTTCAGTGCCGCTTTCGAGGCGCCGTAGGCGCTCATCCCGATACGCGGCGTATGTGCCGCGTCAGAGGCGACGGTGACGATCGCCCCGCCCTGCTGACGGCGAAACTGGCCCATCGTCTGCTGGAACAGGTTGAACGCGCCGCCAACGTTAACCGCGAAGGTCTGCTGCCAGTCCTCCTGCGAGAGCTGGTCCGTCGCCCCCATACGCAGAATACCCGCCGCGTTGACCAGCACGTCGAGCCGCTCAAGAGTGCTGAGCAAACGCCCGCACAGGTTACTCACCTGCGCGGCATTCGCTACATCCAGCGTTTCAGTCGCGAAGGGATAGTCGTCCTGCGGGAAGGCCAGATCGAACCCGGTCACCTGCGCGCCCGCGTCAACAAACGCCAGCGCGGTTGCGTAGCCTATCCCCTTCCCCGCGCCCGTCACCCAGACGGTTTTGCCGCTGAAATCGAATCCCGCCATCACTTCACCTCGCGGGAGAGCAGCGCCCACCAGGCGTCGAGGGTAGGATTTTTGGCCAGCATCACGAAGTCGATATCGCCATGCACTTTGCGCCAGCGTGCGGCCAGCGCCATCATGCGCACCGAGTCCAGACCATAGTCGATCAGGTTTTCGTCATCCATCGGCTCATCGGACTCGTCCAGCAGCGGCAGGATCAGCGCGCGCAGCGCCGTTTTCGATGCCGGAATGGACGGCAGCAGCTCGTCGGTCATCACCACGCGGCCTGAACGCCCGGCAACGTAGTTGAGGGACATCAGGTGCTCGTCGCGGGTGAAATCCGCCAGCGCGTCGGCGATAAAGAACGGCTTGATGTCGCGCATAAAGGCATCGGTCGCGGTGGTCATACAGCCGATGTGGGCGTACACGCCGGTAATCAGCAGCTGGTTGCGGCCGGTCTCTTTCAGCATCAGCTCCAGCGGCGAACGATGGAACGCGCTATAGCGCCACTTCACCAGCACGGTGTCCGCTTCGTCCGGCGTCAGTTCGGCCACAATACGCTGCTGCTCCGGCGAGCGGGTCAGGCCCGGCCCCCACATGTCGTTCAGCAGGGCGCGGTCCTCATCGCTCTGCTCTTTTGGCTGCGCGGTGTAGTACACCGGAATATTGTGCGCTTTGCAGTACGCGCGAAGTCTGGCGATATTCGCGACCACCTGTTGCATCATGGCGCTGTTTTCGCCCCAGAAATTCAGGAAATACTCCTGCATGTCGTGGATCAGTAGCGCGGCACGTTCTGGCTCGAACGCCCAGTTCACTTTATTGGCTGGCAGTTCTGCAGCGGTCGGCAGCGCGTAAGCGGTTAATTTTGGAATGGCCATACTCTGTTCCTCAGCCCTGTGCCCGTTCAGCCAGCCACAGGCGCAACTGTTTCTTATCGACTTTGCCGACCGGCGTCAGCGGGAGCGCATCCACGCTCTCCACGCGGTCCGGCAGTTTAAACTCGGCAACGCCCTCCTCGCGAAGGAAGCGGCGCACCTCGACCGCGCGCAGGGGCTTTTTCACCACCAGATACGCGCAGCTCTTTTCGCCCAGCAGGCTGTCCTCCATGCTCACCAGCGCGGCGTGGATCACCGACTCATGGCGCAGCAGCAGGTTTTCGATCTCTTCCGCGGCGATCTTCTCTCCGCCGCGGTTGATCTGATCTTTCTCGCGCCCCTGCACGGTGATGTAACCCTGCTCGTCGATGGCGATCAGATCGCCGGAGCAGTAAAAACCCTCTGCGTCGAAGGCGCTGGCGTTGTGTTCCGGGCTGTTAAAATAGCCGCGGAAGGTGTACGGCCCGCGCGTCATCAGACGCCCGACTTCCCCGCGCGGCAGCGGATTGCCGTGTTCATCTGCCACCCACACTTCGTCGTCCGGACACATCGGGCGGCCCTGGGTATTGATGATGCGTTCCGGCGCGTCGTCGAGCGCGGTGTAGTTCACCAGCCCTTCCGCCATGCCAAATACCTGCTGAAGCTGACAGCCGATTTCCGCCGGAATGCGCGCGGCAAGCGTGGCGGAAAGGCGCGCACCGCCCACCTGCAGGAGCTTGAGAGATTTAAGCTGTGCGTTCCCCGCGCCGTCGGCAATCGCCTGCAACCACAGGCTGACCGCCGGTGGCACCAGCGAGGTGACGTTGATCTGATGTTGCTCAATTAACGGGAAGCAGAGCGTGGCGCTCGGGTCGCTCGCTAACACCACGCAGCCACCCGCCGTGAAAACGCCTAACGATCCCGGCGAACTCATGGCGTAGTTGTGCGCCGCGGGCAGCGCGTTCAGATAACGGGTCTTCGCGGTAATGCCGCAAATCTCGTTGCTGCGGCGGATGCTGTAGTCGTAATCGTTGTGCGTGCGCGGGATCAGTTTCGGCGTGCCGGTGCTCCCCCCGGAAAGCTGAAAGAAGGCCACTTCATCGGCGGGCGTCGGGTTCGGGATGACGTTGTCCGCCGGGCGGGTAATCGCCGCGTCCAGGGCGTGTTCGCCCTTATCGCCGCGCAGGAGCACGACGCGTACCGACCGATGCGCATCCACGAAGGTGTTGAGGAAATCATCGCCCGCGAACAGCGCGTGATCGCGATCGGCAATCAGCACGGCGGGTTTGATCTGCATAGCGTAGGCGTTCAGTTCGCTGCGCTGATGGCTAAATAGCGCGTTGACCGGCGCGACGCCGATTTGCAGCAGCGCAAAGAAGGTCATGTAGAACTCGGCCACGTTGCCGAGCTGTACCAGTGCGGTCTCGCCACGGTGCAGCCCCTGCGCCTGAAGTGCGGACGCGAGGTTGTTTACCGCCTGATTAAAGTTACGATAGGTGATACGCCGATCGCCGTCGATAATCGCCACGGCATCGCTGTCCGCATGGTCCGTCAGGATGTGGGTCAGCGGCAGATCCTGCCAGTAGCCTTTTTCTCGGTAGCGACGGGCAAAATCCTCCGGCCAGCGGGTAAAGGGAATGGTCATCAGTCTTCCTTAGTGCAAACCAAATACGTTGAGCATGGTGGAAAGCTTCACACCGGTTTCACGCCATTCGCCCACCGGAGAGGAGGCAGGCACAATGCCCGCGCCGGCAAACAAGCGAACGGTATTTTTATGCAGCCGCGCGCAGCGGATGGTCACCACCCACTCGCCGTTCCCTTCGCTGTCGCACCAGCCGACGATGCCGCCGAACAGCTCGCGATCAAACGGTTCCAGCTCGGCAATCAGCGCTTTCGCCGCCTGATGCGGGAAGCCGCTCAGGGCAGGCGTCGGGTGCAGCAGGCAGGCCAGCGTCAGGGCGTTCTCGTTTTCACGCGCCTCGCCCTCCACCGGCGTTGCCAGGTGCCACAGCGTTGGCGTGGTAATGAGCTGCGGAGAAGACGGCATGCTCAGGTGATGGCTGCGCGGTTCCAGAATCGCTTTCATCGCCTGGGTGACCAGGTCGTGCTCGTGGCGATCTTTTTCGGACGCCAGCAGCTTATTGCCCGCCTCGCGATCCAGCACATCGTCCGGCTGACGACGCGCGGAGCCTGCCAGCGGCAGCGAGCTAAAGTGCGCGCCCTCTTTGCGCAGCAGCAGTTCCGGGCTGGCGCCGAGCAGCACGCCCCCGTCCTCCAGCGGTACGTGGAAGTTAAAACTGGCCGGATTCTGGGCGATAAGGCGCTCCATCAGGGCACCGCTGTCCAGCTTTTTATCAGCCGCGATATCAATCAGGCGCGACAACACCACCTTGTTCACCCGCGGGGTGGCGGTGAGCGACGCTGCACGCGCGACCATCTCTTCAAACACGGGCTGCACAGGGATCTCGGTGCGTTGTTGCACCTTCAGCGCCTGTGAACCGGAGAAATAACGTGCGGATTGCTGACGCGCAGGACGGGAAAAGGTCTGCCAGCGTTGCGGAATAAACAGCGACGACGGCTTGCGGGTATCAAAGGGAATGGCACCCACCATCACCGGATGGGCAATGCCGCTGGCTTTCGCATTCCGGAAAGCCTGGGCTAATTTTTGCTGGAAGTGACCTGCCGGATCGTCGCCGCCGACGGCGGGTTCACTGAAGCGGGCAAAACAGCCGGAGGTGGTAAAACTGCGGTAAGGCGACATAAAGAAAAAGCTGTCTGATGGCAGCGTGGTCGCGGTGTGCTGAACTTCCTCAGCCAGGGACGTGTCCATATCATCCTCCACAAACGATAAAAGAAGCAATAATGATTATCATTTATATTTTCGTCGGCTAACCTAATCCCACAGCGCCCCGCTGTCAACCGTCGGACAAATAACTTATGCGACAAACGCTTGCATCCCTTCCCGGCAACCATGAAAATGAGAAGCATTATCTTCAACAAAAACAGGATGCCGAGTTGTGAATCTTCCCGCCCTTTTCCGTAATGCCCTTTTTTTAACAGGCGTATTTGTTTTAGGCGTTACCTCATCGATTGCCGCCGACTGGCCGCGTCAGGTCACCGACAGTCGTGGCGTTCATACCCTTGAGCACAAACCGACGCGCATTGTCTCCACCAGCGTGACCCTGACCGGCTCCCTGCTGGCAATTGATGCGCCGGTTATCGCCAGCGGTGCGACCACGCCGAATAACCGCGTCGCGGATGCGCAGGGTTTCCTGCGCCAGTGGGGAGACATTGCGAAACAGCGTAAGGTTGCGCGGCTGTATATTGGTGAACCCAGCGCAGAGGCGGTAGCCGCCCAAATGCCGGATCTGATTTTGATCAGCGCCACCGGCGGGGATTCGGCGCTGGCGCTGTACGATCAGCTCTCGGCCATCGCGCCCACGCTTATCATCAACTACGACGACAAAAGCTGGCAGGAACTGCTGACGCAGCTGGGCACGATGACCGGACACGAAAAGCAGGCCGCCGAGCGCATTGCCGCATTTGATGAACAGCTCGCCCAGGTGAAGCAGCAGATGACGCTGCCGCCGCAGCCAGTAAACGCCATCGTCTATACCGCCGCCGCACACACGGCGAACCTGTGGACCACGGAATCGGCCCAGGGCAAGCTTCTGCACCAGCTGGGCTTTACGCTGGCGGACCTGCCTGCCGGGTTGCATACCTCGAAAAGCCAGGGGAAACGCCACGACATTATTCAGCTGGGCGGGGAAAACCTGGCGACGGGGCTAAACGGCGAAGGGCTGTTTGTCTTTGCCGGCGACCAGAAAGACGTGGATGCGATCTACGCCAACCCGCTGCTGGCGCATCTGCCAGCTGTGCAGAACAAGCGCGTCTGGGCGCTGGGAACGGAGACGTTCCGCCTGGATTATTACAGCGCGATGTTGGTGTTACAGCGTTTAGAGTCAATTTTCAGGTAATAACTGCGCCCGGTGGCGCTTCGCTTACCGGGCCTACGGGTGCAAAATGTAGGCCGGGTAAGGCGCAGCCGCCACCCGGCAAATCACACCGGAGCACTCTCCTGCCTGAACCGACGCAACTCCACCAAAACCGCCAATAAAATCACGCCAACAACGGCTAACACTAACCCGCTGCTGCTCGCCGAGGCCACCGGGCTCATGACGGCTCCCAGTCCGCCAAGGATCGCCGCACCGATCGCATCCCCCGTCACGTTCTGCGCGGTCCACAAACCGTTAATGCGCCCGAGCATCCCCTCCGGCGTCTGGGTCTGGATCAGGGTGTACTGTAAAAGCGAGCTGATGGCGCTCAGCCAGCCAAAAATCGTCAGACACATCACCCCGAGCGCCCACACCGGCATCAGGCTGAAGAAGCCAATGGCAACAAACGAGGCCAGCGTGGCAAGCAGCATAATCAGCCCCGGACGCGCGCTCTGCGCCAGATGACCGCTGGTCAACGCGCCGCACGCCGCGCCGAGCGGAATGGCGGCGTAGAGAATACCGATTTCCGAGGCGCTCATCTGCCACTCGCCCGCCAGCGCCGGGTACAACACGCGCACCGCACTCGCCATGGTCAGCAGGCCACCGAGCAGCGCAATGCCGCCAATCAGCGGGTTGCTGAACAGAAAACGAATGGCCGCCATCAGGGACTTCAGCGGATGCTCACGCGGCTGCGGCGGAGGTGGCAGCAACGGCAGGCGCAGCAGCGTCAACGTGGTAATGAAGGTTCCCGCCGCCGCCAGCCCGTAGTTCCACGCCACGTTGCCGGTGGCCAGCAGCAGGCCACCCACCATCGGCGAAATCACCGAGCCGAGGCGCACGGTGAGCATGGTGATCGCCCCCGCCTGCATCAGATTCTCACGCCCCACCAGCGCAGGCGTCGCCGCCAGCAGCGCCGTCACGCCTAGCGAAGCAAAAAAACCGTCCCACAGCCCCAGGGCGTAAATTGCCATCAGCGACGGCTCCGGCAGCAAAGCGTTAATACACAGCCCGATAAAGCCCACGCCACAGGTGCCGCGCGCCAGCAGGATCAGTTTTTTACGCTCGTAGCGGTCCGCCAGCACGCCGCCGACCATCAGGCCGATAAACATTGCGCTGCCGGTTAACGTAACCGATAACCCCACCAGCCAGCTGGAGTGCGTCATGGCCTGGATCTGGACCGGCACCGCCACGCCGAGAAGCCCGAGGGACAAAATGGAGATAAAGCGCGCGATAAAAACGGCGCGATACGCCGGGTGCGTTTTGAGCAGGCTGAGGTTGAGCAGCCAGGATTTTTGATTCATGACAAAGCCTTGAGTCTATTTCTACCCATTCCATGGGCGCACATGCTAACATAGCCAAATAAGATAGATAACGATAATCACTATCATTATCAAATCATGGATGTTGCTATGTCGTTTTCCTCTTCTGCGGTGCGCGCCATTGCCGTGCCCGTATTATTGCTGCTGTTGATCCTTGCGATTGCGCTCAGTCTGCTGGTTGGCGCGAAGTCCCTGCCCGCATCCGTTATTGTCGATGCGCTCTCCGGAAGCTGCCAGAGCGCCGACTGCGTTATCGTGCTAGACGCTCGTCTGCCCCGAACCCTCGCCGGACTGCTGGCCGGTGGTGCCCTCGGTCTTGCCGGGGCCCTGATGCAAACCCTCACCCGTAACCCGCTGGCGGACCCCGGCATTCTCGGCGTGAACTCTGGCGCCAGCTTTGCCATCGTGCTCGGCGCGTCGCTGTTCGGATTGACGTCACCTTCTGAGCAACTGGTGATGGCCTTTTGCGGCGCGCTGGCCGCCTCGCTGGTGGTCGCGTTTACCGGCAGCCAGGGCGGCGGACAGCTAAGCCCGGTACGCCTGACGCTGGCTGGCGTAGCGCTCGCAGCGGTGCTGGAAGGCTTATCCAACGGCATCGCCCTGCTCAACCCGGACGTCTACGACCAGCTGCGCTTCTGGCAGGCCGGCTCGCTGGATATCCGTACTCTCGACACGCTGAAAGTGGTTGCGCTCCCGGTCATTATCGCCGCCGCCGTGGCGCTGTTGTTAAGCCGGGCGCTCAACAGCCTCAGTCTTGGCAGCGACACCGCGACCTCACTCGGCAACCGCGTGGCGCGCACGCAGCTGGTTGGCCTGCTCGCCATCACCGTCCTGTGCGGCTGCGCGACCGCCGTGGTCGGCCCGATTGCCTTTATCGGCCTGATGATGCCGCACATGGCGCGCTGGCTGGTGGGGGCCGATCACCGCTGGTCATTGCCGGTCACCTTGCTTGCCACCCCGGCCCTGCTGCTGTTTGCAGATGTGCTCGGGCGTCTACTGGTGCCAGGCGAACTGCGGGTTTCGGTGGTCAGCGCCTTTATCGGCGCGCCGGTGCTGATCGTCCTGGTACGACGCAGACGCGGAGGTGGCGCATGAGGGTTCTGTCCCGTCGTTTAATAACCAGCGTATCTCTGCTGGTTATCGCCACGGTTATGCTGGCGGTCTGGAGCCTGCAAAGCGGTGCGGTCACGCTCGATTTCGTGCAGGTCTTCCACGCCCTCACGGGCAGCGCCCCGCGCAATATCACCCTGGTGGTCACCGAATGGCGACTGCCGCGGGTGGCGATGGCGATTCTGGTGGGCGCAGCGCTCGGGGTCAGCGGCGCGATTTTCCAGTCGCTGATGCGCAACCCGCTCGGCAGCCCGGACGTAATGGGCCTGAATACCGGAGCCTGGAGTGGCGTACTGGTGGCGATGGTGCTGTTCGGCCAGCACCTGACAGCCATCACCTTTACGGCGATGGCGGGCGGTATTCTGACGTCGCTGGTTATCTGGCTCCTTGCCTGGCGCAACGGCATCGATACCTTCCGCCTGATCATCATCGGTATTGGCGTGCGCGCCATGCTGATGGCCTTTAACACCTGGCTGTTACTGCAGGCCACGCTGGACACCGCGATCTCCGCCGGGCTGTGGTATGCCGGTTCACTCAACGGCCTGACGTGGGGCAAAACCTGGCCCGCCGCGCCGTTGATTTTGCTGATGTTTATCGGCGCGCTGCTGCTGGTGCGCCGCATGCGGCTGCTGGAGATGGGCGACGACAGCGCCTGCGCGCTGGGCGTGAGCGTTGAGCGCTCGCGCCTGATGCTGATGCTGGTGGCCGTAATACTGACCGCCGCCTCCACCGCCATCGCCGGGCCGATATCTTTTATTGCGCTTGTCGCCCCGCACATCGCCCGGCGTCTTAGCGGCACCGCGCGCTGGGGATTAACCCAGGCGGCGCTGTGCGGATCGCTGTTACTGCTGGCCGCCGATCTCTGCGCCCAGCGGCTGTTTATGCCTTATCAACTGCCGGTGGGCGTGGTAACCGTCAGCCTCGGCGGGATTTACCTCATCGTCTTGCTCGTTCAGGAGTCACGCAAGAAATGACAGACACAACAACCCGCTTGCGCGGCGAAAACCTTACCCTTGGCTACGGCAAAAAAATCATTGCCCGTGATTTAACCGTCGCTATTCCGGACGGCCACTTCACGGCGATTATCGGCCCGAACGGCTGCGGCAAATCAACCTTGCTGCGCACGCTGAGCCGCCTGATGACCCCGGTTCAGGGCAGCGTGTTTCTGGACGGAGAGCAGATCCAGCGCTTCGCCAGCAAAGAGGTGGCCAGGCGCATCGGGCTGCTGGCGCAAAACGCCACCACGCCGGGGGACATCACGGTGCAGGAACTGGTCTCGCGCGGGCGCTATCCGCACCAGCCGCTGTTTACCCGCTGGCGTAAAGAGGACGATGAAGCGGTAAACCGCGCGATGCAGGCGACGGGGATTACCGCTCTCGCCCAACAAAGCGTCGATACCCTTTCCGGGGGCCAGCGCCAGCGCGCGTGGATTGCGATGGTGTTAGCGCAGGAAACCTCCATTATGCTGCTGGACGAGCCAACAACGTGGCTGGATATCAGCCATCAAATTGACCTGCTGGAGCTGCTGAGCGAGCTGAACCGCACCCAAGGGTATACGCTGGCGGCGGTGCTCCATGATTTGAACCAGGCGTGCCGCTACGCGACGCATCTGATTGCCTTGCGCGACGGTGAGATTGTGGCGCAGGGCGCGCCGAAGGAGATTGTGACGCCGGATCTGATCGCGCAGATCTACGGTATGCGCTGCATGATTATTGACGATCCGGTGGCGGGGACGCCGCTGGTGGTTCCATTGGGTCGGCGGTAACTGCCGGGTGGCGGCTACGCCTTACCCGGCCTACATTCAGCTCCCGTAGGCCCGGTAAGCACAGCGCCACCGGGCATTTGCACTATCCCAACATTTCCCTCAACACCGGCCCAATCTTCTCAAACGCCTGCGGCGAAATGATATCCACGTGGGCGCAATCCTGGCTATGCACCTCAAGCTCCGCCACCCACGGTGCCCAGGCGACCTGCGGATCCATCGTGCGCGTGCGCTCGGCGACAAACAGCGTCGCTTTGCCGTCAAACCGCGCGCTGTGCGCCGTGGTGAGCAGGCGCACCGCATCGGCGTAGTTGCCCTCGATGGCGCCAAACAGTTCACTGCTGCCCTGCCCCTGCTGCGCAGCGATAAACGCCTGCCGCTCGCGCTCAATTTCCGCCAGCACTGCCGGGTCGAGGCCGTTGGCCTCTTTCTCCGCCCAGTTCTGGGTTTCCGGTGGCCAGGTATCCAGCAGGCCAAGGAACGCCACCTCTTCACCCTGCGCGCGCAAACGAGCGGCAATCCCCTGCGCCAGCGTGCCGCCGAGGGAATAGCCGAACAAATAATACGGCCCCTGCGGCTGCTGCTTACGCAGCGTATTCAGGTGATGATCAATCACCCCATCCAGATCCGCACACTGCTGCATCGGCCCTTCCGGTCGGGGAGACTGAATGCCGGTGATAGACCAGCGCGGGCTGAGGTGGCGCGCCAGCACGCTGAACTGCCAGGCAAAACCGGACGCCGGATGGAAGCAGAACAGCGTCGGGCCATGGCTTTCACGCAGCGGCAGAACGGCTTCATGCCCCAGACGCTGCGCCTGCTCGTCGTTCATTTTTAAGTCCAGCAGCGCACTGAGCTTGCTCACCGTCGAGGCGACCATAATCTGCCCCGGCGTGATCTTGCGGGCGAACGTGCGGCTGAGCTGCGCCGCCAGCCGCATCGCCAGCAGCGAGTGGCCGCCGAGGGCAAAGAAGTCGGCTTCGATATCGTTCACCTCGCAACCCAGCAGCGCGGCAAACGCCTGCGCCACGCCGATTTCGGTGTCCGTTTCCGGCGCGCGTCCGGTGGTTTTGCTGGTCAACTCCGGCAGCGGCAGCGCCTTGCGGTCGAGTTTGCCGTTCGCGCTGAGCGGCAGCGCGCTGAGTTGCAGCAGCACCACCGGCACCATATGCGGCGGAAGCTGCGCCTTAAGCGATTCCAGCAGCGCATCGCGATCCAGCGGTAAACCGGATTCGGAGACAACGTATCCCACCAGCTGGCGGGCATCACCCCCCGTTGCCGCCGCCTGGTTGAACACGCAGGCATGCGCCACGGCCTGCGCCACGTCCGGCAGCGACAGCATCGCCCGGTCGATTTCGCCCAGCTCAATACGCTGGCCGCGAATTTTTAGCTGATCATCGCTGCGGCCCAGATATTCTACCGCCCCGTTATCCAGCCAGCGGGCGACGTCACCGGTGCGATACATCCGCTCGCCCGGCGCGAACGGGTCGGCGATAAAGCGGCTGGCGGTGAGATCCGGACGCCCCAGATATCCCTGCGCCAGCTGAATGCCGGTGAGATACAGATCCCCCGCCACGCCGAACGGCACCGGGCGCATCAGTGCATCCAGAATGCGCAGCCCCGTGTTCCACACCGGGAAACCAATCGGCACGCTATTGCCTTCAACGGCCGCCAGCTCAGGGCCAAACGCCGGATACCAGCTCACGTCCACTGCCGCTTCGGTCGGGCCGTAGAGGTTGTGCAGCGGCGCACGGGTGAGCTGTTGCCACTCGCGGCACAGCCCGGTCGGCAGCGCTTCGCCGCTGCAGAACACCTGCTTAAGCGTCCTGCAGCAGTCGACGTTTTCCGGCGTCAGCGAGGCGACAAACGCCGCCAGCATCGACGGCACAAAGTGGGTCGTCGTGACGCCATACCGGGCGAAGAAGCTCTGCATCGCCTGCGGGTCCCGGTGCGCGTCCGGCTCGGCCATCACCAGCTTCGCCCCGGCGATAAACGGCCACCAGAACTCCCAGACCGAGACGTCAAAGCTGCACGGCGTTTTCTGCGCCACCACGTCATTCGCTGTCAGCGGGTAGTGGTTCTGCATCCACTTCAGGCGGTTAACGATGGCGGTATGCCCAACCATCACCCCTTTCGGACGCCCGGTTGAACCCGAGGTAAAAATGATGTACGCCGTCTGCTCCGGTTTCGCCACGCGCAGAGGCTCAGTACCCGCAGCAGGCAAAAGCATGTTGTAACTAAACGAAGCTATGGGCAGTTCGCTAAAGCGCGGAAGCTGCTCATCGGTGGTAATCAGCAGGGACGGCTTTGCGTCCTCCAGCATCATCCGCAGGCGGTCGTCCGGGTAACCGGTGTCCAGCGGTAACCACGCGGCGCCGGCTTCCACAATGCCGTGCAGGGCCAGCGTCAGGAATACCGAACGCGGGAGGGCCACCGCCACGCTGTCGCCCGGCTTCACGCCGCGCGCACGCAGCAGGTTTGCCAGCGCGACCACCTGCTCGCGCATCTGGCGGTAGTTCAGCTCGATGTGCGCATCCGCCAGCGCGGGGGCGTCCGGCGTCCTGCTCGCCTGTTCCGCCACCAGCTCCGCGAGCGTGGTGGAGGGTAGCGCCAGCCCGGTGTCATTGATGCGCGCAAGCTGCGCGTACTCTTGCTCTGACACGGTTTCCACTTCCCCACAGCGCAGGTCCGGGTTAGCGGCAAACTGCACCAGCATCGCGTTCAGGCGCGCGACGTGGCCCTTCAGCGTTGTTTCATCGTAACGCTGTTTGCTGGCGAGAATTTCAATGCTTAATCCGCCCCGCTCGTCCGGGAACAAGGCCAGCTCGAGATCGTTCACCGGTCCGGTCGCCAGCGTGTGGGTGATGGCCTCTACGCCGTCGAGTTCCAGTTGATAATCGAACATCTTAACGTTCAGCACCGGGCCAAACAGGGCTTCATCACCCGCCGCCTTACCGCTGTCGCGGAGAATTTGCTCCGCGTCGTAGCGCTGATGGCGGCGCATTTTTTTCAGCTGGCTCGCCAGACGCAGCGCCAGCCCAGGCAGGCTCTCCTGTGGATCGATATTCACCGCCAGCGGCAGGACGTTGAGCACCGGTCCGGTTGCGGTCAGCGCGACGGAGCCCATGCGGCGCATAAAGATAAACCCGGCGGCGTAGTCCAGACGCCCGGTCAAACGGCCCAGCCACAGCGCGACCAGCGCAAGCGCCAGATCGGTACGCTGAACCTGCCCTGCAGCCTGCGCAAGCTGGCTAAACGCGCTGCTGTCGGCGACGATTTTCAGGCGCAGGATGTCAGTTGTCGCGGCGCGCCCTGGCAGCGGCACGGAAGAAAGAGAGACCGGAGGAGGAAGCTTTCTGCGCTGCGCTGCCCAGAAGTCACCGTCGCGTGCATACACCTCGCTTTCACGATAGCGCTGATACTCTTCCACCACCTCGGCGAAGGGTGAAAAAGGAGAAGGTGGCGTGGGGTCGCCCTTTTTCCATGCGGCATAAATGGCGGCAATCTGGCGGGTAATCGCCGGGAAACTGAAGCCATCCACCACTAAGTGATGATAACGCTGATACCAGTACCAGCGTTCTTCCCCCACCTGAATCAGCAGATGAAACGCCAGCGGTTGACCGCTGTCGACGCGCAGGTTCTGGTTGAGATCGGCTTCCATCAGCGCCACGGCGGCATCATGAGAGTCCACGCGAACGATGGACGGTTCCGGCAGCATGACGGTTTCATCCACCCACTGCCACACCTCACCGTTATCTTCGGCAAAACGCATCCGCAGGGTATCGGCCTGCATCATGCCTTCAGCAATGGCTTTTGCCAGCAACGGCGCGTCGATATCGCCCTTTAGCTCAGTGTAGTGCGCCACGCTCCAGGCATTTGGCAGCGCGGACAACTGCTCCGCCATCCAGATACCCGGCTGGGCGGCGACAAGCGGAAGACGGCTCATGCGTTTTCCCCCGCAAAATACGACGGCTCAAGCGTCTGCCAGTGTTCCGCCAGCCACTGCTGGCACACGTCCTGAGACTGCGCTTCGCATACCACGCGCCAGCCCGCGGGCAATTCGCACTGCTGCGGCCACAGGCTGTACTGCCCCTGGTCGTTTTGCAAAATGACAAACTGTCCCTGCGGATTATCGAAAGGATTGCTGAATTCCATACAGACTCCGTTATTGAATAAGCGGCTGCCAGAGGGTCATCAGCCCCTGCGTCAGCCCACCGCGCCAGCAAAGCGCGTCGTGTCCGCCGTCAATCTGACGCCAGTAAACCTGCTGCGCGTGCAATTCGGCGTAAATCGCCTGATTCACGCGGAAGATAAGCGGTTCGTTGCGCCCGGCCTCAAGGACGATGCGCAGTCCGCGTGCGGTTTTTTCACCCGCTTTAAGCTGCCCGATGAGTAGCCCCTCCTGCTGTGCGCCGCGGTGCGGCCACCAGTAGGAACCGGACTGACTGAGCACGCAGCCAAAGCGCTGCGGCCAGTTGAGGCCCGCATAAAGGGAGGAAAGGCCGCCGAAGCTCTGACCCGCCGCCACGGTACGGTCGGCGCGGTCGCTGAAGGGGGCAATGCGTTGTATCTGTGGGAGGAGTTCTTCCTGTACCGCCAGCCAGAAATCGGGGTTGCAGGGCAGCTCGCGGCTGCGGTGTGCGGTATCAATCACATCAATTAAGACATAGACCGCCGGGGGCAGTTTGCCTTCACGGGTAAGCGCGGCCAGCGCGGGCCAGACGGGCATGCTTTCGGCCCAGAACTGGCCATCAAGCAGCACCGCCAGCGGGCGCTCGGGGTTTTCCTCCCCGGTGGTAAAAATCCAGACTCGGCGGCGGTTTTTCAGGCGTGCGCTTTCCCAATCAATGCAGACCGGCGCGTGGTGGGGCGTATCAGGACGATCCCAGCCTGGCTGAACGGGTGCGCCCGGCATTTCAAGCGCCGAAACGGCATGACCGCGACCACCGCGCCAGCTCTGCGGGTTAAGCGGGTCGGAAACCGCGTGCGGCAGCAGTTTACCCCAGCCTTCGCGCAGCGCCATACGGTCCGGACTCTCGCCTTCAAACACCGCGTCGGCAAAATCGTTTTCATTCACGGAAGGGATAAAACAGTAGCTCCCCCGCCACGCGGGACTGAACTCTCCCTCCCACTGCCAGACGTCGGTATCCGGGATGCGTTTGAGGGACTGCGGGCGGGCATTTTGATGGTGATCGGTCACGCCGGTGATATTGAGCCAGACGTGTTTAATCGGTGACGACGTCTGCGTTCCGTTCGGATCGCGCCACCAGAACGTGACGCGAAATTTACCTTTTTCAGGTTTCAAGTCAGGCCCGCTTTTCGACTGCCACCACGCTTCACTGCCCGTTGTTAACGCCGTCACCCTTATAACCTCATGTTTAACAGTCTTTTTTGTTTCAGGACAAATTTTATTGATAATATTATTGATAACTATTTGCATTTGCAATAGCGTAATGCCCGCGCTGTGGGAAGCGCGTTCATGAATAACCATAAAAGCGGGACGTACAATGAATAAGAAGATTCACTCTCTGGCCTTGCTGGTCAATTTAGGGATTTATGGCGTCGCGCTGCCCGCCATGGCAGACGACAACACCGCCTCCGCGCAGCACGAAGACACGATGGTGATCACCGCCGCCGAGCAAAATTTGCAGGCGCCGGGCGTGTCGACCATCACCGCCGATGAGATCCGTAAAAACCCGCCCGCGCGCGACGTGTCGGAAATCATCCGCACCATGCCGGGCGTGAACCTCACCGGTAACTCCACCAGCGGCCAGCGCGGAAATAACCGTCAGATTGATATCCGCGGCATGGGCCCGGAAAACACCCTGATCCTGATCGACGGTAAACCGGTTACCAGCCGTAACTCCATCCGTCTGGGCTGGCGCGGCGAGCGTGATACGCGGGGCGATACCGGCTGGGTACCGCCGGAGATGATCGAGCGCATCGAAGTGATCCGTGGTCCGGCGGCCGCCCGCTACGGCAACGGCGCGGCAGGTGGCGTGGTCAACATCATCACCAAAAAATTCGACGACCAGTGGCACGGCTCCTGGAACACCTACCTGAATGCGCCGGAACATAAAGACGAAGGTTCCACTAAGCGCACCAACTTCAGCCTGAGCGGCCCGCTGGGCGGCGATTTCAGCTTCCGCATGTTCGGTAACCTGGACAAAACCCAGGCCGACGCGTGGGACATCAACCAGGGCCATCAGTCTGACCGTACCGGCGCCTACGCCAACACCCTGCCCGCAGGTCGTGAAGGTGTAGAGAACAAAGACATCAACGGCGTCGTGCGCTGGGACTTCGCGCCCATGCAGTCTCTGGAGTTTGAAGCAGGCTATAGCCGCCAGAACAACCTTTATGCGGGCGACACGCAGAACACCAATAACGACAACGCGCTGGTGAAGAAAAACTACGGCAAAGAAACCAACCGTATTTATCGCCAGAACTTCGCGGTGACCTGGAACGGCGGCTGGGATAACGGCATTACCACCAGCAACTGGGCGCAGTACGAACACACGCGCAACTCCCGTCTGGGCGAAGGGCTGGCTGGTGGGACGGAAGGTCTGTTTAACAGCGATAAATTCACCGACACCGATCTGGCCGACGTGATGCTGCACAGCGAAATCAATCTGCCGATTGATTTCCTCGTTAACCAGAATCTGACCCTGGGCACCGAGTGGAACCAGCAGCGCATGAAGGATTCAACCTCCTTCACGCAAACCCAGCAGGGCGGCACCATTCCGGGCATGAGCAACGACCGTAGTCCGTACACCTCGGCGGAGATTTTCTCCCTGTTTGCGGAGAACAACATGGAGCTGACCGACAGCACCATGCTGACCCCTGCCCTGCGCTTCGATCACCACACCATCGTCGGCAATAACTGGAGCCCGTCACTTAACCTGTCGCAAGGTCTGGGAGATGACTTCACGCTGAAGATGGGTATTGCGCGGGCTTACAAAGCGCCAAGCCTGTATCAGACCAACCCGAACTATCTGCTCTACAGTAAAGGCCAGGGTTGCTACGCAAGCGGCGACGGCGTCGGCTGCTACATGATGGGCAACGACGATCTGAAAGCCGAAACCAGCATCAACAAAGAGATCGGTCTGGAGTGGAAACGCGACGGCTGGCTGGCGGGCGTGACCTGGTTCCGCAACGACTACCGCGACAAGATTGAAGCGGGCTATGCGCCAATTGGCCACACCTCTTCCGGTAAGGTGCAGACGGATATTTACCAGTGGGAAAACGTCCCGAAAGCGGTGGTGGAAGGGCTGGAAGGCTCCCTGAACGTGCCGGTCAGCGACACGATCAACTGGACCAATAACATCACTTACATGCTGCAGAGTAAGAACAAGGAGACCGGCGACCGTCTGTCGATCATTCCGGAGTACACGCTAAACTCGACCCTGAGCTGGCAGGTGCATCAGGATGTGTCGCTGCAGTCGACCTTCACCTGGTACGGCAAGCAGCAGCCGAAGAAGTACAACTACAAGGGTGAACCGGTGAGCGGGTCTGAGAAAGACGAAGTTAGCCCGTACAGCATCGTTGGCCTGAGCGCGACCTGGGACGTGACCAAAAACGTCAGCCTGACCGGCGGCGTGGACAACGTCTTCGACAAGCGCCAGTGGCGTGCGGGTAATGCCCAGACCACGGGGAATGCCACCACCGGCGCGTATATGTACGGTGCGGGAGCGTATACGTATAATGAGCCGGGTCGCACGTGGTATATGAGTGTGAATACGCATTTTTAAGGCACTGAAGTAAACCTTCCCTCTCCCCTCCGGGGAGAGGGTCAGGGTGAGGGGAAACCATGCACACAACCCACAGCACGTTCATTCTCGCCGATCGCACCGTTCACCGCGTCACCTTCGACCCCACCACTTTTACCGACGCCGATCTCCTCTGGCTTCCCCATCACGCAGAGCTTTCAAACGCCGGACGCAAACGCAAAGCCGAGCATCTTGCCGGGCGCATCGCCGCGGCGCATGCCTTACCGGACCACACCGTACCCGGCATCGGCCCCAGCGGGGAACCGCGCTGGCCACAGGGGTTTTCCGGCAGCATCACCCACAGCGGCACACAGGCCATGGCTGTCGTTATGCGCGAACACCCTGCGCTTATCGGCATTGATTGCGAAACGATCCTCCCCGAAAACGAAGCCCGGGAAATCAAAGACGGCATTATTGATGCGCAGGAAGAGAGTGTCCTTTCCCGCTCGGGTTACTCGTTCACCCTCGCCCTGACGCTGGTGTTTAGCGCCAAAGAGAGCCTGTTCAAAGCCCTCTTTCCGCAGGTGCAGGCCTGGATGGGTTTTGACAGCGCCCGCGTCACGCAGCTCGTCGATAAGACGCTTACGCTGGCATTGACCTGCCAGCGCGCGGGCTATCCCGAAGGCACCGCCTTTACCGTTCACTGGCAACAGCACGGCGAACAGGCGATCACCCTGCTGTCACACTCTCCTGTCGACGGGCCTTCACGCTGGTGACCACAAACGTCACGATAAACACGACCGCGAACAGCACGACGATGGTCGGGGCAGGCGCGCTGTCGAGATAAAACGACGCATAGACGCCGCTTACGGACACGAGCGCGGAAACGGCTACCGCCACCAGCAGCGCCATGTGGAAGCGCCGGGTGATCAGCACCGCCACCGCGCCGGGCGCAATGAGCAACGAAATCGACAGAATAATCCCCACCGCTTTCAGCGTCGCCACGATAGTCAGCGAAACCATGCACAGTAATCCATAGTGCAGCCAGCGAGTGCGCAACCCGCTCGCCTGCGCCTGCTGATAATCAAAGCAGAACAGCAAAAAGTCCCGCCACTTCAGGCCAATCACCAGCGCAATCAGCCCCGCCACAATCCCGCTTTGCAGAATGTCCATCCCGTTAATACCCAGCATATCGCCGAACAGAATATGGTCGAGATGCACCTCGGGTTTGACGGCGATGTAGAGGATCAACCCGGCACCGAACATGCCGGAAAAGACGATCCCCATAACCGTATCCTGCTTGATGCGGCTATTGTCTTTCAGGTATCCGGTGGCGACCGCGCAGAACAGACCGGCAATGAATGCGCCCAGCGCCAGCGGCAGCCCCATCATCCAGGCCAGCACGACGCCGGGAAACACCGCATGGCTCATGGCGTCGCCCATCAGCGCCCAGCCCTTGAGCACCAGAAAAACCGACAGCAGCGCGCAGGGCACGGCGACCAGGAGTGAAATCAGCAGCGCGTTGTTCATAAACGCAAACTGGAAGGGTTCAAGGAGCAGCGCGATCATGGGTGGACCTCCTGCGCCTGACGCGCCCGGCGGCGGCTGGCGAGCAGCCCGTGCTTCGGCGCAAAGACGAACGCCAGCAGGAACAGCAGCGTCTGGGCGACCACGATAATGCCGCCGGTCGCGCCGTCGAGATAATAGCTCGCCCATGCGCCAAGGAAGCTGGTAATGCTACCCATGGCGACGGCAATCATCAGCAGTCGCGGGAAGCGATCGGTCAGTAGCCACGCGGTCGCGCCGGGCGTGACCACCAGACAGATCACCAGAAATGCGCCGACGGTTTGCAGCGCAGCCACGGTGGAAACCGCCAGCAGGGTAAAGAACAGGATCTTCAGACGTTCAGGACGCAGACCGATGGCGCGGGCGTGGTTCTCATCAAAAAAGGTCACCATCAAATCTTTCCATTTGAACAGCAGAACAAGCATCGACACCACGCCGATAATCGCCAGCTGGACGATGTCTTCCGGGGCAATGGCGAGGATATTCCCGAGGACGATAGTCTGAATATTCACCGAGGTCGGGTTGAGTGAGACCATAAACAGCCCCAGACCGAAAAAGGAGGAGAAGATCAGCCCGATGATGGCGTCCTCTTTCAGGCGGCTGCGCTGGTTGAGAAACAGCATGCTGCCCGCCGCCAGCCCGCCCGACAGGAACGCCCCCAGCGAAAACGGCAGCCCGAGCATGTAGGCTCCCGCCACGCCCGGTACGATGGAGTGCGAGAGCGCATCGCCAATCAGCGACCAGCCTTTTAGCATCAGATAGCACGAGAGAAACGCGCACAGCCCGCCCACCATCGCCGAAACCCACATCGCGTTTAGCATGTACTCGTAGCCGAAGGGTTCCAGAAATACGCTCATTTTACCTCCTGACGGTGCGTCACGAAGGGGCGTTCATCGTCGGTAATAATGCGATCTTCAGAGCCGCTGAGCACCACGTGGCGCAGCACGCCGCTGAAGGCGCGCTCCAGATTTTCGGCGGTAAAGGTGGTTTCCGTCGGGCCGCTTGCCAGCACGGTACCTTTGACCATGACCGTGTAATCGCAAAACTCGGAGACGGAGCCTAAATTGTGGGTCGATACCAGCATGGTTTTGCCCTCATCGCGCAGTTCCCGCAGCAGGATGATAATTCTGGCTTCAGTTTTAACGTCCACGCCGGTAAACGGCTCGTCGAGCAGGATCACCTCGCCCTGCTGGGCAATCGCCCGCGCCAGAAACACGCGTTTCTTTTGCCCGCCGGAGAGCTCGCCAATCTGCCGATGGCGCAGCTCAAGCATATCCACCCGTTTCAGAGCGTCGGTGACGATCTGCCGATCCAGCGCTTTTGGCCGACGCAAAAAACCCATATGTCCGTAGCGGCCCATCATCACCACGTCTTCCACCAGCACCGGGAACGACCAGTCAACCTCTTCCGACTGCGGCACGTAGGCGACCAGGTTCTGACGGAGCGCCCGGTGAGGCGGTAATCCCAGAATAGTGATCGTGCCGCTTGCCGCCCGTACAAAGCCCATCACCGCCTTAAACAGCGTAGATTTGCCGGAACCGTTCACGCCGACCAGTGCGGCAATCGAACCGCCCGGCACGCTGAACGAGGCATCACGCAATGCGGTATGACCGTTACGGTAGGTCACGGTCAAATCGGTTACGACAATCCCCTTCTGCATGGTTACTCCTTCATGCCGTCACGGATGCCCTGCACCAGCGTGCGGGTCGTGACGTTCAACAGATCGATATAGGTCGGCACCGGGCCGTTTTCTGCGCTCAGGGAGTCGACATACAGCACGCCGCCGTAATGGGTATCGGTTTCCCGTGCCACCTGGCGCGCGGGTTTATCGGAGACGGTACTTTCGCTGAACACCGCCGGAATGCGATGTTTTTTCACCAGATCGATAACCTTGCGCACCTGCTGAGGCGTGCCCTGCTGATCGGCGTTGATCGGCCACAGGTAAAGCTCTTTCAGGCCCAGATCCCGCGCCAGATAGGAGAACGCCCCTTCACTGGTGACCATCCAGCGTTTATCTTCCGGGATCTCCGCAACCTGCTTACGCAGCGGTTCGAGGGTAGCGGTGATCTTCTGCTTATAGGCTTCAGCGTTGCGCTGATAGGTCTGCGCATTCGCCGGGTCGTACTTCACCAACGCGTCACGAATGTTATCGACGTAAATCAGGGCGTTATCCGGAGACATCCACGCGTGCGGGTTGGGTTTGCCGTTATACGGCCCTTCCCCGATCCCCATCGGCGTAATGCCTTTGGTGACAATCACTTCCGGCACGCCGTTCAGATGCTGATAAAACCGCTGGAACCACAGCTCAAGGTTCATGCCGTTGGCCAGGATCAGCTGCGCCTTCTGGGCGCGCTTGATGTCGCCGGGCGTCGGCTGATACTCATGGATTTCAGCGCCCGGTTTGGTGATGGAAGTGACTTCTGCGGCGTCCCCCGCCACGTTTTTCGCCATATCAGCGATAACGGTAAAGGTCGTGATGACCTGGAATTTTTCAGCCGCCTGCGCGCCCGTGGTGGCCGCGGTCAGTAGCAGCGAGCTGAACAACAGACGCTTCAATCCTTGCAGTAGGTACATCGCAGAACTCTCCTGAAGTGGTTAAAAATATACCGAAATTAGCCTTAGCTATATTGTATAGCACAGGCTATAATCAAATGAAAATAGTTATCATTATTGATTTTGGCGCGACGGGTGACGCTGCGCGAAACTTGTGCCGCCGCCCCGCCCTTTACGATGACAAAACCTTTTGTCTTCACCTTAAAAAGCATTCGTTTCGATGAGACTATAACCCCTTCAAAAAACGCGTATTACCACCAACTTTGCGAATTTAGCGCGCGGAGAAAGCCGTCAGCAAAACCTGCGTTAGGCGCTGAATACCAGCAGGACGCGCCAGCACTTCGCCCCCCCCTTTATTGAACACCTGAACGGCGTGGATTTTGAGAAGCGCGAAGTGGTGAAAATCCGCAATCGCTATGACGCGAGCGTGCCGGCGGTGGTAGGTGCGCTATCGCGCCTGAAGCCGGTCTTCGTTGAAGATGCGAAAGGCTGGCCTGGGAGTTTGCCCGCATCCTTAACCAGGAGGCGAAAGAGCTTGAGGCGGCGGGCGTGGACATTATCCAGTTCGACGAACCGCGTTTAACGTCTTCTTTGACGAGGTGAGCGACTGGAACGCGCGGCAAGCTGGCCACGCTGAGCGCGGGGGCAGAAATTGTGCGCAGGGAGCTGCTGGGGAAATAAGCACAACGTTCAGACAGGGGTAAAGGGGGCCAGATGGCCCCCTTTCGCTTATCGCCGCGAATAATGTGCTAGCGGTAGGTCAGGGTGAAGGACGCCGTGGCGCTCACCGAGCCTGACCGCGCATTCGCTGAAGTCATGTAATACGCGGCCTTGAAGGGAATATTCACCACCTCCCCCGGCGAGGTGGTCGTGCCGTATTTAATTAACTTGCCGAACTGTACCGGCGCATCATTATATTTCAGCTGAATGCCCAGGCCTTTTGCCGTCGAGCTACTGTTTAACCCCAGGACGCCGTTGGCAGCATCGGCAAGCGGGCTGACGTTATCCAGCGTTACATTCACCGCGGTCTGTTCACCACAAATAAGCGGGATGGAAAACGTTACCGGATTCTGGGTGCTGCCCACGCCGTTAAACTTCGGCAACAGCGCAATCCCCATATTGATATTCAAATTTTTATCCTGAATCTGACAGGATGCAGTGCTGATGTTCATCGGCGAAAAGATATATTTATAAAGCGGCAGGCGTTTAATATTATTACTGACCGGCGTGCTGTATTCCATATTTAGCGTCAGCGCCGGTATTGAGCCCGTCGCGGGGGTAGTGCTGGTTTTAATCAGCTCGAAGGTATCCGTGAACGTTGATACACCATTCTGGAGGATCCCTCGCCTCCAGCTCGCATTATTGAGATTCATCCGGGTGACAAACTCGCTGCTTTGCGTGGTGCTGGAAAAGTTCTTCCAGCGGATGCCGATGCCCGGAACCTCCGTCGCCCGCACGTTGGCCAGCGGCGAGGCGCCATAATCCGCATTCGTCCCCGAGAGCTGAATAAACCACGAGCCATCATATCCAATTTGCTGGCCCTCAGGATCGCACGTCATGGGGTTAACGGTGGTTATCGTCGCTAAAACCGTTCCAACGGGCGCATCCCGCTGAACGACAATATTCCGATCTACGTTCACCGCGACGTCGTTTGCAGAACACAGCGCAAAAGCATTCAGAGATATAGCGCTTCCCACTGCAGCCGTCGCGATTTTCATTACGGTAGACATCATATGTTCCTTCATTTAGGTGAGGCTTAGGCCTTCTCTCGCCAAAGTCATCATGCGCATCGAGGCCATGAGAAATTTAACGGCATGCCGCGGTGGTACGCTGAATTTTCCCCGGTAAGGCGTTCAAGGTTATTTTGGCGCGGCAGGTTTTCGCCCCCCACCTTACAGTGATAGTGTCCCCATCATTCAGGCCGCTCATATAAACCTCGCCATCGCTTCCCACAATGCTCATCGTGTCGCTTTCGTTAAGCTTTACCATTGCGCCAAAGGGCACCGGCGAGTTTTGATACAGGAGCGTTATCAAGGCCCTGTACCCCGTTCGCGCGTTGAATGTGGCGCGCACCACGGCACCGCGCGTCGGCACAACATTGACCACGGATTCGGCCACATCCACGTCCGGTCCCAGCGAGCCGGTGTCTATCGCAATCCGGTTTTCCTGGTAGGCGCTGGCATAGGGCACCACCGCGTAGCCGCGCCAGTCCGTTCTAACGCCGGGGTTGTTGCGTACCCTTACGCCGGGCGCGCCCTGCGCCTCCAGCAGCACAACGGTATCTCCCAGCGGCTGCGAGAAGGTCACGCCGTGTTCATGACCCACGATCCCCCCCTGCAGGCCGAAGTTCAGCTGGCTATTCTGTCGGCTATGGTTGTAACCCGCGCTCACGGTGCCGTAGCCGCCCTTATAGGTTCCACTCACGGCGCTTCTCGACTCCCCGCCCGACGAGGTATAGCCCTGCTGGACCAGGTAGCTCAGGTTGTTATCGGCAAGCGCGGTGCCGCTCAGCCCCACCTGATGCGTTTCAGGACCGTTCTTTTGCATATTCACGCTGTAGCTGGCCCAGCTTTGCGGTAGCCATTTGCTCAGCGGCACCTGCAGGCTAAAGGCCAGAATCTGGTCCTTACGGTTTTTGCCCGACGTTTCACTGTAGGTGTAGCCGAGCGAGTAGTTGATGTCGCTGATACTGGTGTTAAAGCCGGTGCTGACGTTGCGCTCATAGCCTCGCTTGCTCCAGTAGTCCTGCTGATAGGCCGAAATATAAAAGTTTCCCCAGCTCTGCAGCGACTGGCTGAGGTTGAGCTGCAGTCGGCTTCGCTTGTTGTAGCGCTGGCTGCTAAATTCATTCACTTCCTGGAAGGTATAAAACCCTTCCGTAGAGTAGCGATAGCTGGCGAGCGTCACGGTGGTAGCGGTCGTGGCCACCGTTTTCGAATACTGCACGCGATAGGACTGCCCGCGGCTGCGGCGTTTTTTCTCATCATCAAGCTGGCTGTCGGCAACAGTAACGTCAGCCGACAGCGAGCCAATGTCGCCAAAGCTGAGACCCGTACCGAGCACGCCAGACGCATAGTTGCTCGCCCCCAAAACGCCACCGTACAGCGTGAGATGATTGGAGAGGCCATAGGCCAGCGTGCCCAGCCCAAATGAGGGGGTTTCCGCGCCATGCTTCGTTGTTCGATACTCCCCTGCGCTCAGCGCATACTTCACGCGGCCTTCCCGCAGCATGACGGGAACCGCAGAGAATGGCTGCACGAAATGCTGGACGCTGCCGTCGGCTTCGGTGACGACAATGTCCAGATCGCCGCTCGCCGAGGTAGGATAGAGATCGCGAATTTCAAAGCTGCCGGGCGCCACGTAAGTTTGATAAACCGTGTAGCCGTTTTGCTTCACGGTGACCGTGGCGTTGGTGCGGGCGATCCCTCGAATGACAGGAGCGAAGCCGCGCATGCTCTCCGGCAGCATGGTGTCATCAGAAAAAATCTGCGCACCGCGAAACATCACGCTGTCAAACACGTCGCCCGGGGTACTGGTTTCCCCCACCTGGAACTGCCCCCTCAAAAACTGGACGTCGCGGCTCAGGGTCGTATTCAGCGACGAAAACGACTGTTTCCCGTTGTTCTTGGTCACGGTGCTGTAGTTGCGCAGGCGCCACGGCCCCGCGTTAATACCGCTTTGCAGGTTGGTATAAAGCTGATCCTGCGTCTCACCGTCCCGGCTCCAGCTGCGCGACCCGTTGATGCTGTAATTGACCAGCAGCGCAGAAATGCCCTGGTTCCAGAGCGACGGATCAACGGTGCCGCGCGCGCGCGCGTTGAGCGCCGATTGCGGGATAGAGATGTCCAGCCTCTGCCTGTCAAAATCCAGCCGGGCGGTAGCGTCCGGTATGAATGCGCCGGGGTCGGTAATAATCGTCTCGACCGGCAGCATGGCTAATTCAGGAAATGCTTTAACCCTGACGCCGAGCGACTCAAGCTCTCTGCGGTTAAGTTCCGGCGCCAGCCCGATGCCGTTTACAGGAACAAAAGAGATATTTTCCGTTCGGATATAATTTTCATTAAGCCAAATTTCTACCCTGTAGGTGCCGGGTAACTGCTCTCCGCGCTCGAAGCGGCCCAGATCGATGCCCTGGGAAGTCGAGTGTATTTTTTCAAGCGCATCAGCCATAAAATAGAGTTCGCCCGCGCCCGCGGGAAAAACGCCCGAAATAAAAAGCGCTATCGTCGAGAGTCGACTTACGCGGTGAGGCCACGAGCCAGAGAAAAAACCATATCGGGAATAAGAAACAATATTCACTTTGCTTACCTGCGCGAGTGACATAGCGTGTTGTTAATATTTTTTATTTCAGCATCTGGCGCTTTTCTGTCGTTACGCCACCAAAATCATTTATGGCTTTCCACGCCACCTGCTTTCCACTGCCGGCGACCGTTACGGAACTCAAGGGGGAAATCATTGGCGGCGGCGCGATCGTTTTATTGCCAACCGTTAATGAATAAAGAGAAACGTAGAACGGCGTCGGATTATTAATCACCAGGCGTTCGCCGCGCGGTTCAAACGTCAATCGCGTCCATGCCTCACCCGCATTTTCCGACGCCAGGGCCGCAGGCCGGTAGAAAAGCTTCATGCGCGTCTTAACGGCAATAAGCAGCCTGTTCTCATCTGACCGGGTCATTGAGGGAATTGATTTTACGTTAAGCCAAAATACAGACTCTCGGTTTTCAGGCAGCGACGTCTCGCCGGTATAAATGACCCGCAGCGTATTTTCATGACCACCGTCGAGGCGGAACATCGGTGGCGTGACGATAAAAGGAACCTGCTCCTTCGAGTTTTCGCTTAATTCAATCCATGACTGAATTAAATAGGGGACAGCATCCTTACTGTTACTCACAGGGAGTGAGGCTTCGTTTTCAGCTCCATTATAAATTAAGCGCGTTCCGCCAACGGTTATGCTGGCCTGGCCCGGCAGGGAGAGTAGGCAAGTGCCTAATAATACAATCGTTCGAATAAGTTGACTCATCATACTTCCCCGATATTCCAGCAGGAAAAAATGGGGCGTACCCTAGGTACGCCCGGCTTATTACTGATAGGTAATGGTAAAATCTGACGTTGCGTTTGCCGTACCCGCAACCACGGCAGCCTGCGTTGCCTTATATTTTGCCACGAAGGTCATTTTGTTGCTGTTAGCAGGATCTTCGCCTGTGCTGGTGTCAAGCGTGATGCTCTTAGACTGGGTCGCCAGCGGGATTGCGGTGATGCCATCTTCTTCATAGAACGCCACACCGACGCCTTTAGCCGTTTGACCGCTGTTCAGCGCAAGAATATTGGTGTCGCTGCTGTCCGCCGTGCCGTCAAACTTAACGGAGGCAGAGGTGACGGCCGCAGGGCAGTTATTCAACACAATGCTAAAGCGGGTTGCGGCAGCAACGGCCCCGGCCGCGTTGAACGAGCTCTTTGGAATTTTACCAAGGTTAACGGTCTGGTTCGCCGTATTGGTATCAATCGTACAGGCAGAATCCAGAATGGTGCCTGTAAAGTTGATCTGTCCATCGGCTGCACTGGCGGCAAAGGTTATTCCAGAAACGGCTGCTGCCATAACCATATTTCGAATGACACTGTTTAACTTCATTTGCATAGCTATATATCCTTAGGATTGAAGGTATCTGCGCAACGTTCACTGTTGCGCAGGAAGAGCGGAACTGGACCGCTAAATTTATGTTCGTTTAAGCCAATAAATAGACGTTATATCGTTATGAGCATCTCAGGCTTTGCGATGATAAAAGTAAAATAAGTTGTTTCATCTCCAGACCATTGCCTAACGCCAGTCGACTTCTAACATAGTAATTTTTGTTAATTTCGTATTTATTTTTAATTCGGCACTGGCTCGTCGATTTATCATAAATTTTCAGGAGAAAGTTCAAATGGTCGTCCGACAGTCGCGTCGACAGCCTCTGATACAGCACGTCTTTTAATACGCAGGGGTTTTCATTCGCCCGATGTTTAGAGGCGCGCTCGCACAGCTGCTTGAGATCCTTAAGCGTAGTAACAAGGCGGAAGAATTTTAAAAAGCCGTTCTCCGCATTGTTCTCTGGCGCAATAAAATAGGTAAGGCGCATTAATCCCCTCGCCGCAAGGCGATAATAGAGCCATCGGATATTCTCGCTACTTTCTCCTATTGTATCGATGAGAATGTAAGATTTATCCAGAATGGTCGCGCTTACTAAGAACTCCAGCCGATTGTCAAAATAAAATATTTCTCTATTGGCTGAGTTCAATGTTTTAATTGCCTGCCTCATGGCAAAGTTTCTTGAAAAAACTAATAGCACCGTCAAAACTCATTCCTTATGAAATTTATCATCGTCAATGTGAAGGAGGTTTTACAACATATATCCGTTCTAACGAACCGCAGTCGATTTTGTACGCTTTCCCATAGATTCTGGTAAAAGGATATCGTTCAAAGCCCACGGTATTAAATGCGTTCTGGATTTTCTTCATCATGGACAACAAATAGGATTTCGAGCACCGTAGTCCATAATCATCAAACACGTGTATGATGATGTCATTATCGTAGACAATTTCGTTATCCATCCCCGCCAGGAGATACTCGAACAGTCTTGCTTTCGTCATGCCGAATCTTTTAATACGTCCATTCTTGATATTGATAAGCGTTCTGGTTGAAAGCCGGTACTCAAGATGATGAAAAATCGTGTATCCATACAGAAGCTCGTCAGAGACAAAAGGCACAAAGACTCCTTAGAAGTTTATCATTCTCATTTCCATGTCGGCGTCTTCTCCATTCGAAAGGGTTTCGGTGTTCATCTGATGCACTGAAATGTTATTAAAATGAAGAAAATGTGACAATGAGACTAATTTATCAAAGCAAAACACTGTAAAAAATATTAAATGCGATATAAAAAACCACTTAATTTGATTTTTTAAGTTTAAAAACACAAATGTTTCATTTATGTTTTTCATTGCCGCACACAGAAACAAAAATTTCACATCAATATATTTATCTAAAATTAACGAACAATTAGCAATAAAACCCACAAAAAATAAACATTTATTTATAATCAATAAGTTACAATGATATCCCACCCCTGTTAAACCTAGTCTTAATAGGGTTAAATTAGGATTTTTCGTGACATCTTTTGCGATTTTCCCAAGTGAAAGCTGACAAATACTGAACATTCTTTACATTCAAAACAGTCCAGGCAATTCCAAAAATCACATTTAAATAAATAAAATCAAAAACTTGAGTTATTAACCGTTCCCAGATCAATTTTCTCGTCGCAAATTAACAATAATGGTCACGGCTTCATGCAGGCAAAAAAAAGGGCAAGGTTTGCTAACAACCTTGCCCGTAGATCATCGGAAGACGTTTGAAGGAAATCAGGTATCCGGGAACATCACGCTATTCCCCGGCGCTTCCCTGTGCAGATGGATAAAGTTCAGGTGGCGCTCGTACTGGTCCAGAATGTCCGTAATCACCTGCTCCTTGCTGTAGTCCATCAGGTCGTTCCCCTGGCTACCTTCCAGCAGGAAGGTTTCCAGCCGATAGTAGGTCGATTTCCCGCTGCGCGCCCGGTAGGTAAACCCGGGCACGGAATACTGCTGCGGCCAGATCTGGTAGACGAAGTTTTGCTCGTCGCCCATGTGCACCAGCAGATCCAGGTGCCCCAGGTTTTCGCCTTCATCCGGCGGCAGATTTTTCAGCTCCACGTAGGCACCCCGCAGGCGCAACTCCTGTGCGACTTCCTCCATCGCCGGGAAGCAGACCGTCTCCATCATCTGTTTGGTGTAGCGCGTGCCCGGGTAGTTCATCAGGCGCGACAAGCGCTTTTTCCAGCTCAGCCTGTCCTGCGCGCCCATCGGACGCGGCGCGGTATCACGGCTGGCGCTGACGCGGCGGTAGTCTTCCACTTTGAGCGATTTATACAGCCCGGCCATCACGAAGAAGATGACGAAGCTAAACGGCAGGCCCATGATCACCGTCGTGTTCTGCAGCGCCGAAATACCGTTGGTCATCAGCATGCCGAGCGTCAGAAGACCGATGGCGACCGACCAGAAGATGCGCAGCCAGTTCGGCGCGTCGCTGTTGATGTCCTTCAGCTTCGAGGTGAAGTTGCCCAGCACCAGCGCGCCGGAGTCCGCTGAGGTGACGTAGAACAGCAGCCCGGTGATGGTCGCCACGGAGGCGCTAAAGGTAAATGCCGGGTACTGCGCCAGCAGGCTGTAGAAGCCGCGCTCCGGGTGCGCCATCGCTTCCTGAGCAAAACCGGCATTGCCGTGGATGATCTCGTGCAGCGCGCTGTTGCCGAAAATCGACAGCCACAGCAGGGTAAAGGTGAACGGGATAATCAGCGTGCCCATCACGAACTGGCGAATGGTGCGCCCGCGCGAAATTCGCGCCAGGAACAGGCCGACAAACGGAGACCACGCTACCCACCACGCCCAGAAGAACAGCGTCCAGTTATTCATCCACTCCACCGGACGGTCGAAGGCGAAGCTATTGAGCGTCATCCCCATAAAGCGGTTCACGTAGTCGCCCACGTTCAGCACTAAGGCATTGAGCAGGAACGAGGTGTCCCCCATAAACAGCACGAACAGGATCAGGCCCAGCGCCAGCGCGACGTTCAGCTCGGAGAGCACGCGGATGCCCTTGTCCACGCCGGAGGTCACCGAGATGGTGGCGATAATCACGGAGAGCGCAATCAGCGCCGCTTTCGCCGCCATTGAATCCGGAATATCAAACAGCACGCTTAGCCCGTAGTTGAGCTGCACCACGCCGATACCGAGCGTGGTCGCGATGCCGAAGATGGTGCCAATCACCGCTGCGATATCAACGGTGTGACCAATCGGCCCGTTAATTTTTTTGCCAAAAATCGGGTACAGCGCAGAGCGGATAGTGAGGGGCAAATTATAACGATAGCTAAAGTATCCGAGCGCCATCCCCATCAGGGCATACATCGACCAGCCTGTCAGGCCGTAGTGGAACAGCGTCCAGACCATCGCCTGGCGCGCGGCCTCCATCGTCTGCCCTGCCCCTTCCGGCGGCTGCATATACTGCGTGACCGGTTCAGCTACGGAGAAGAACATCAGGTCGATGCCGATACCCGCAGCAAACAGCATTGCGGCCCAGCTCAGCAGGCTGAACTCGGGCTTGGACTGCTCTGGCCCAAGCTTCACCGAACCGAAGCGCGAGCAGGCGATGCAAACCACGAAGACAATATAGAGCGTCGCCGCCAGAAGATAGTACCAGCCAAAGGTCTTCGACACCCAGTTCAGCGTGTGCCCAATCCACTCGGCGGAAAAATCACGAAAGAAGATCGTCGTCAGGGAAAACAACAAAATCAGCCCGGCGGAAGTATAAAAAACGACCGGGTTGATTTTGTCTTTTTCTCTGTCTTGTGAAAGGTCTGTCATCCAGTATCCCCACTGTTTTTGTAACTATTAAAATCCAAATCCGCAACAATTAAGACACATTTTATATTGAACGTCCAATCAAAAAACGCTTTAATGTATTACCAACGCTGATGAATGGAGTGGCAACAATGCCCAAAGTGGGGATGCAGCCGATCCGGCGCAGGCAGCTTATTAACGCCACGCTGGAAGCAATAAATGAAGTGGGAATGCACGACGCAACCATCGCACAGATCGCCCGTCGGGCGGGCGTTTCCACGGGGATAATCAGTCACTATTTCAAAGACAAAAACGGTCTGCTGGAAGCGACCATGCGCGACATCACCGGGCAGTTGCGCGATGCGGTATTAAGCCGCTTGCACGCCCTGCCGGACGGCAGCGCGGAGCAGCGATTACAGGCGATTGTCGGCGGCAATTTTGATGAAACCCAGATCAGCAGCGCGGCAATGAAAGCCTGGCTGGCCTTCTGGGCGAGCAGCATGCACCAGCCGATGCTCTACCGTCTGCAGCAGGTCAGCAGCCGCCGCCTGCTGTCGAACCTGGTGTACGAGTTCCGCCGCGAACTGCCGCGCGAGCAGGCGCAGGAAGCGGGCTACGGGCTGGCGGCACTGATCGACGGGCTTTGGCTGCGTGCCGCACTGAGCGGCAAACCGCTGGATAAAACGCTGGCCCAGTCGCTCACCAGCCACTTTATCAGCCAGCATTTACCGACCGAATAACCGAGGAGAGAGTATGTCCCGAATGGCAGAACAGCAGCTTTATATCAATGGTGGTTATACACCCGCCACCAGCGGTCGCACCTTCGAGACCATCAACCCGGCCAACGGTGAAGTCCTGGCGAGCGTTCAGGCCGCCGGGCGTGAAGACGTCGACCGCGCCGTGGAAAGCGCAACACGCGGGCAAAAAATCTGGGCGGCGATGACCGCCATGGAGCGCTCACGCATCCTGCGTCGCGCCGTGGATATCCTGCGCGAGCGTAACGACGCGCTGGCGAAGCTGGAAACCCTCGATACCGGTAAAGCGTATTCCGAAACCTCGACCGTAGACATCGTCACCGGCGCGGACGTGCTGGAGTATTACGCAGGGCTGATCCCGGCGCTGGAAGGCAGCCAGATCCCGCTGCGCGACACCTCATTCGTCTACACCCGCCGCGAGCCACTGGGCGTGGTGGCGGGCATCGGCGCGTGGAACTACCCGATCCAGATCGCCCTGTGGAAATCGGCCCCGGCGCTGGCGGCGGGCAACGCGATGATCTTCAAGCCGAGCGAAGTGACGCCGCTCACCGCCCTCAAGCTTGCCGAAATCTATACCGAAGCGGGTCTGCCGGACGGCGTGTTTAACGTCCTGCCAGGCGTAGGCGCGGAGACCGGCCAGTACCTGACCGAGCATCCGGGCATCGCGAAGGTCTCCTTTACCGGCGGCGTTGCCAGCGGCAAAAAGGTGATGGCCAACTCGGCGGCCTCGTCCCTAAAAGAGGTGACGATGGAGCTGGGCGGCAAATCGCCGCTGATTGTTTTCGACGATGCGGATCTGGATCTGGCGGCAGACATCGCCATGATGGCCAACTTCTTCAGCTCCGGTCAGGTCTGCACCAACGGCACCCGCGTGTTCGTGCCCGCGAAATTTAAGGCCGCGTTTGAGCAGAAAATCGTTGAGCGCGTGAGCCGCATCCGCGCGGGCGATCTGTTCGATGTGAAAACCAACTTTGGCCCAATGGTCAGCTTCCCGCACCGCAACAGCGTGCTGCGCTACATCGCCAAAGGTAAAGAAGAAGGCGCGCGCGTGCTGTGCGGCGGCGACGTGCTGAAGGGCGAAGGGTTTGATAACGGCGCGTGGGTGGCCCCGACCGTGTTCACCGACTGCACCGACGAGATGACCATCGTGCGCGAAGAGATCTTCGGCCCGGTGATGTCCATCCTCACCTATGAAACCGATGAAGAAGCGATTCGCCGCGCCAACGATACCGACTACGGACTGGCGGCGGGTATCGTCACTGCCGATCTGAACCGCGCCCACGGCGCGATTCATCAGCTCGAAGCGGGCATCTGCTGGATCAACACCTGGGGTGAATCCGCCGCAGAGATGCCGGTGGGCGGTTACAAACACTCCGGCATTGGCCGCGAGAACGGCGTTATGACGCTGCAGAGCTACACCCAGGTGAAGTCCATCCAGGTTGAGATGGGTAAATTCCAGTCCATATTTTAACCGGGAGGTTTATTTGCAATTTGACTACATCATTATCGGCGCCGGCTCTGCCGGCAACGTACTGGCAACACGACTGACTGAAGATCCGAATACCACCGTGCTGCTGCTTGAGGCGGGCGGACCGGATTACCGCTTTGACTTCCGCACTCAAATGCCTGCCGCGCTGGCGTTCCCGCTGCAGGGCAAGCGCTACAACTGGGCGTATGAAACCGAGCCAGAGCCGTTTATGAACAACCGCCGCATGGAGTGCGGGCGCGGTAAAGGGCTGGGCGGTTCGTCGCTGATCAACGGCATGTGCTACATCCGCGGTAACGCGATGGATCTGGACCACTGGGCGAAAGAGCCGGGTCTGGAGCACTGGAGCTATCTCAACTGCCTGCCGTACTACCGCAAGGCAGAGACGCGCGACGTAGGCCCGAACGACTACCACGGCGGCGACGGTCCGGTGAGCGTTACCACCTCCAAACCGGGCGTGAACCCGCTGTTTGAGGCGATGGTGGAAGCGGGCGTGCAGGCGGGCTACCCGCGCACGGACGATCTCAACGGCTACCAGCAGGAAGGCTTCGGCCCGATGGACCGCACGGTCACGCCGAAGGGCCGACGCGCCAGCACCGCGCGCGGCTATCTGGACCAGGCAAAGCAACGCCCGAACCTGACCATCCGTACCCACGCCATGACCGACCGCATCCTCTTTGAAGGCAAGCGCGCGGTGGGCGTCGAGTGGCTGGAAGGCGAAAGCACGATTCCGTCGAAAGCGACGGCGAACAAAGAGGTGCTGCTGAGCGCAGGCGCCATTGCCTCCCCGCAGATCCTCCAGCGTTCCGGCGTGGGCAGCGCGGAGCTGCTGAAGCAGTTCGATATCCCGCTGGTGCACGACCTGCCCGGCGTGGGCGAAAACCTGCAGGATCACCTGGAGATGTACCTCCAGTACGAATGCAAAGAGCCGGTCTCCCTCTACCCTGCCCTGCAGTGGTGGAACCAGCCGAAGATTGGCGCCGAGTGGCTGTTTGGCGGCACCGGCGTGGGGGCGAGCAACCACTTCGAAGCGGGCGGGTTTATCCGCAGCCGCGAGGAGTTCGCGTGGCCGAACATTCAGTACCACTTCCTGCCGGTGGCGATTAACTACAACGGTTCGAATGCGGTAAAAGAGCACGGCTTCCAGTGCCACGTCGGCTCCATGCGCTCGCCGAGCCGCGGCCACGTGCGCATCAAGTCGCGCGATCCGCATCAGCATCCGGCGATCCTGTTCAACTACATGTCCCACGAACAGGACTGGCAGGAGTTCCGCGACGCGATCCGTATCACCCGCGAGATCATGCATCAGCCTGCGCTGGACAAGTACCGCGGTCGCGAGATCAGCCCGGGCGTCGAGTGCCAGACCGACGAACAGCTGGACGAGTTCGTGCGCAACCACGCCGAAACCGCCTTCCACCCGTGCGGTACCTGTAAGATGGGCTATGACGAGATGGCGGTTGTCGACGGCGAAGGCCGCGTTCACGGGCTGGAAGGGCTGCGCGTGGTGGATGCGTCGATCATGCCGCAGATCATCACCGGTAACCTGAACGCCACCACCATCATGATTGGCGAGAAGATTGCAGACGCCATTCGCGGGCGCGAACCGCTGGCGAAGAGCACGGCCGCGTATTATGTCGCGAACGGGGCGCCGGTTCGCCGCTGAGGGTGCCCCCTCACCCTTACCCTCTCCCCACAGGGGAGAGGGAATAAACGTCTCCTAAATTTATTTTCATTTCCCTGCATCCACTTTCCACCCTGCCTTCGTATATGGGTATGTGAGCAACCCCTTTGCTCCCCAATCCGAGGAATGATGATGAAAAAGCTAACCCGTGTTGCATTCGTAACCAGCGCTTTACTCTTCTGTGCAGGCGCATCAGCAGCCATGACGTCTGACACCGTGATGGTGGGCGGAGCGGCAATGTTCCCGAGCAAAAATATTGTTGAAAACGCCGTGAACTCGAAAGATCACACGACTCTGGTGGCCGCTGTCAAAGCTGCCGGACTGGTGGATACGCTACAGAGCAAAGGACCGTTCACCGTGTTTGCGCCGACCAATGCGGCGTTTGCGAAATTACCCGCCGGTACGGTCGATAACCTGGTCAAACCCGAAAACAAAGCACTGCTAACCAGCATCCTGACCTATCACGTGGTTGCCGGTAATTACGATATGAAAGCGCTGGAGCAGAAAATTAAACAGGGTGGTGGTCGCGCGGAGCTGAAGACCGTTAACGGTCAGCCGCTGTGGATCATGAGCAACGGCCTGCACAATATTCAGCTTAAGGATGGTCAGGGCAATGTGGCAAACATCAGCACCTACGACGTTCATCAAAAAAATGGCGTAATCGATGTCATTGATACCGTTCTGATGCCTAAGTAGTTGTCTATACTTCGGAAGTGTGCCGTTGCCTTTCGGGAAAAACATGGATAACGCGCTGGCTGAACAGCAGCAGAAATTAATGCAGGCGGTCGCGAAAGGCGATCGCCGTGCATTTGAACAACTCTACCGACTCACCTCGCCGCATCTGTTTGCCGTCGCGCTGCGCATGTTGCGTGACCGGGCATGGGCAGAAGAGATCCTTCACGACTGTTTTCTCACGGTCTGGAGTAAAGCCGAAACCTATAACGCCGCCCTCAGTTCCCCGATGACCTGGCTTACGCATATTGTTCGCAACCGCTGTATTGACTGGCTGCGTTGCGGGCAAACCCGGGCAGCCGACCGCGAGACGCCGTATACCGACGCGCTTCTGCCGAGCGAGAATGACGAGCAGAACAACTGGCACGACGATGTGCAGGCAGAACGGCTCAGGCATTGTCTCGAACATTTGAGTAGCGAGCAGCGCCAGAGCATTACGCTCGCCTACTATCAGGGGATGTCTCACAGCGATATTGCCGACTGGCTCCAGCAGCCTGTGGGCTCAGTGAAAAGCTGGATACGTCGCGCAATGGATCATCTCCGGGAGTGTGTGGGGCTATGAATAACGCAGAAAAACGCGACGACATGCTGGCAGCAGAATATGCCCTCGGCACCCTGCGGGGAGGCGCGCGGCTTCAGTTCCAGAAAAGGCTTGCCAATGAGCCCGCTCTGGCCGCCCGCGTAGCGTACTGGCAGGAAATGCTCAGCACGCTCGATAGCCATCTTGTCCCCATTCCTCCCCCTGAGTCGGTGTGGAAAAAAATTGCCCTCGAACTGCCGTCTAAACAACCGTTGCGCAACCATCGACCTTACCTCGGCTGGATGGTGGCAGCCGGTCTTGCCGCCTTTAGCGTCGTGACGTGGTATTCCACCCGCGCGCCGACGCTCGCACCGCTGATGGTGCTCAACGATGCCCAACAGCACGGGCAGTGGGTCGTGAGTGCGGACAGCCGCCGTCAGCAGCTGAGTATTGCTCCTCTCGGACCTGCCGCCGTCCCGGCGCAGCACAGCCTGCAGCTTTGGCTGATTCCGACCGGACAGAACCCTGTCTCGCTGGGATTGCTGCATAGCAGCATACCGACGAAGGTGACCCTCAGGAACACAACGCTTCCTCCTGGCGCCACGATAGCGATAAGCCTTGAACCAGAGGGCGGATCACCCACAGGCTTGCCAACAGGCCCGGTGCTTTATAGTGGCAAAATCTAATCCTTAGGCCTTGTTCGCAGGGCCTCCAGCGTCACCCCATTTCTTTTTATATTATTCTCGCTTACATATAAGAAATAAACGTTAGGCATGCAATCCGTTTAAATATTAAAAATATGATATTGACAGACTCTTCCACACTCCATTAAGTTTTAAACAGCCATCATTTTATTTCCGATACACAATATATCAAAAATCCGCGTTAATGAATTTGTCATTATTCATTAACACCTCCCTGCCTTTTATTTTTTGCATTACTCAACAGCGAGATAAGATCATGAATAACAGTGCAAACAACGTTGTCGTTATCACCGGCGCCAGCAGCGGCATCGGTCAGGCCATTGCCCTGTATTTAGCGAATAAGGCCTTTTCGCTGGTGCTGGTGGCGCGCCGCCTCGACAGGATTAATGCCCTGGTGGATCAGATTATCCAGCAGGGCGGCAAGGCGATTGCCGTGAAGGCCGATGTCACCCGTCAGGAAGAGGTTCAGGCCGCCATCGATGCCGCTGTGACGGCCTACCAGCGCGTGGACGTATTGATCAATAACGCCGGTTACATGGCGATAGCCCCCCTCAGCGAGCGCAAAACCGACGAGTGGGACAAGATGATTGATACTAACCTGAAGGGCGTGCTGTACGGCATTGCCGCGGCGTTACCGGTGTTCCAGCGTCAGGGTAGCGGACACTTTATTAACGTGGCTTCCGTTGCGGGTATCAAAGTGCTTGCCCCCGGCGGCGTCGTTTACAGCGCCACTAAATTTGCCGTTCGCGCCCTGAGCGAAGGGTTACGTCAGGAGGTGGGGAAAACTATCCGCACGACGCTTATTTCCCCCGGCGCCGTCGAAAGCGAACTGCAGTTCGGCAGTTCTGATAAAGACAGCCTGGCGTTTTTGCACGAATTCTATAAGCAGGCTATTCCGGCTGACGCCATTGCCCGAGCCGTTTTATTTGCCATTGAACAGCCTGGCGACGTTGATATTAATGAAATTGTGGTTCGTCCGACGCAGGAAGAATTTTAGCATGCCTTAAATAACGCTAAATGAGGTGTCATCATGATTAAATCATTAACGTCTATATCAGATTGAAATATGCGGACGGGTGCCGATATTTTCCTTGAACTTCTGGAAAGAGAAGACATAGAAAATATATTTGGCACTCCAGAAGAGCAGCGTGGTTGCCATTGCCGACGGCTATGCCAAAGCCTCGGCAAAACGGGCTTTATCAATTTGCATACCGCCAGCGGTCCAGGCCACGCCATGGGTGTCCAGTCCGGAGAAACCAACCTGATTGAAATTGCCATTTCCTCAGAGTAATTATCCGTTCCAGCTGTACCCTACATACAAGACTTATAACCGAAATGCCTCAAGCCGCTTGATCTGCCGCCCTTCGCCGTCAAAATTCTCCGCAGCCAGCCAGGCGCACAGCTCTGCGTTTCTTTGCGGCCATTCGCCATCAATAATGGAGAGCATATCGCTGTCGCGATTACGCCCTTTGCGCACGAGTTTCTGCCGCAGGCGACCTTCCCAGACAAAACCCAGCCGCTCCGCCGCATTGCGCGAGGCAATGTTCATTGAATCGCATTTCCATTCCAGTCGACGGTACTTATGCTCAAAGGCATTTTTCAGCAGCAGCCACACCGCCTCGGTACCCAAACGCGTGCCCTTCATTTTGCGCGACCAGGTGACATGGCCGATTTCCACCGAGCCGAGAAACCGCTCAATCG
>NZ_JTLF01000079.1:0-3709 GCF_000798855.1 Enterobacter sp. ZOR0014
TTACGCTCAGGAATTCTCCTGGATTATTGATTTCTGCAGCGCGTCACAATTTTTAAACTTAAGTGAAATTGCGTCGCGTTTCAGAATTTCCGCATCTGCCACAGACCTCGTGCTTAAACTGTGAGAGGATGTCTTTTTTTCCTGCCGGAGTTGTTATGAAGCTCACGTCCAAACTTCGCCGTGACTGGCACTACTATGCCTTTGCTATTGGGCTGATTTTTATTCTTAACGGCGTCGTGGGGCTGTTAGGATTTGAAGCAAAAGGGTGGCAAACCTATGCCGTCGGGCTGGTGACCTGGGTGATCAGTTTCTGGCTGGCGGGGTTGATTATCCGCCGTCGCCCGGAAGAGACGACGACGGAAGAGACGGCGAAGGGTGCCGATTAACCGTTAACGGAACTTTTCAGCGCGCTGTCGGCGGCGTGACGCTCCAGCGCCAGTTCGATCAGGCGGGTGATCAGCTCAGAGTAGCCAAGCCCGCTGGCCTGCCACAGTTTTGGATACATGCTGATGTTGGTGAAGCCCGGCAGCGTGTTGATCTCATTGATTACCACGTCGTTCTCCGGCGTCAGGAAGACATCCACGCGCGCCATGCCGCTGCAGCCGAGAGTCTGGTAGGCGCTGATGGCGATCGCCCGGATCTTGTCGTTGATCGCCGGATCGATATCCGCAGGAACAACGACCTGTGCGCCTTTATCATCAATGTATTTGGTGTCGTAGGAGTAGAAGTCGCTGTTTAAGACCACTTCACCGCAGGTGCTCGCCTGTGGAAAATCATTGCCCAGCACGGCGCACTCAATTTCGCGACCTTTGATCCCTTGCTCAATAACCACTTTATGGTCAAATTCAAACGCCAGACGGACGGCTTGCGTGAACTCTGCTTCGCTGGCGACTTTGCTAACGCCCACGGATGACCCCTGGTTGGCAGGCTTCACAAACAGCGGCAGCCCCAGTTGACCGCTAACCTGCGCGAAGTTGTACTTGTCTCGGTTGGCGCGGGTGAGCGTGACGAATGGCGCGATATTCAGTCCGGCATCGCGCAGCAGGCGTTTGGTGACGTCTTTGTCCATGCACGCGGCGGATCCCAGTACGTCTGATCCGACGAACGGCAGGTTGGCCATGCGCAACATCCCCTGCAGGGAACCATCTTCCCCGAGCGTGCCGTGTACGATAGGGAAGACCACGTCGATCTGAGTGAGAGCCTGCGCATTGCCGGCGTCGATGAGCTGTCCCTTCATGACGCCAGGAACGGTCGCGACGCTGATGTCCGAAGGATTGAGGGCGATGTGCGCCGGATCGTGGGCATTCAGCAAATACTGACTGGCGTCGTTAACATGCCACTGGCCCTGTTTATCAATGCCCAGCAGGACCACGTCAAACCGGCTTTTATCGATCGCATCAACGATATTTTTGGCCGATTGCAATGACACCTCGTGTTCCGCTGATTTTCCCCCAAAGACAATACCTACGCGCTGCTTTGCCATCTCACTCTCTTCCAGTCTGACGAAAAGCCAATAACATACCACGATGCCCTGCGGGTTTCGCGGCCTTCTGCCATAATGTTTTGGGGAAGAGTGAGGGGGGAACGTGAAAGGAAAAACTCTGCTGACCGTTTTCATCCTGGGGGCAGTCGCAACGGCGGGTTATCGCTGGTTGCCGTCTTACTACAATCCATTTAAACCGCTGGCCCTGGACGATCCCCCTGGCCGTATTACCCAGTATAAACTGCGACGTTTAACCCCCGAAGCCTGCGCGAGCCTGTTAACGCAGGCCAATCAACGAAACCTTATCCGCACCCAACCGGTCGCTGACGGCGGCGGGACATGTCCGCTGCGCAACGTCGTGCGCGTGCGTGACTTCGGCCCGGTGAGTCTGAACGGCAGTTTTCTTGCCAGCTGTCCGCTGGCGCTCAGCTCTGCACTGTTTGTCAGCCAGCAGGCCCGGCCATTGACGCAGCGCTTCACGGGATATGAACTGACGCGCATTGAGCACCTTGGCAGCTTTGCCTGTCGCAATATCTACCACCGGCCCGATGCGCGGCGCAGTGAGCATGCCACCGCAGACGCGCTGGATATCGCCGCTTTTCGGCTGGCGAACGGGGAGCGCGTCACGGTGCTGAACGGCTGGAAATCGGCAAAAACGCAGCCATGGCTGAAAGCCCTGCTGGCGGCCAGCTGCGGCTACTACGGTAACGGTTTGGGGCCGGAGTATAACGCGGCGCATGCCAACCATTTTCATCTGGGGATGCGCGGTTTCGGACTCTGTCGCTGAAGCATAATCTTCCGCCAGAAAGTGGATGATTTGTGACTTATTTCACAAATATGATGACTGGGAAGATAAAACACCAAAGTCAGCAAGGCCGCATCTCTGGTGCGACGCCGGTGTGCGTAACTTGCTAATCTGACGGCGAATTCGCCTAAAAATGAAGACTATTTCTTTATGGAATCCTGGAAAGTTAATCTCATCTCGGTCTGGTTCGGCTGCTTCTTTACCGGGCTGGCCATTAGCCAGATCCTGCCGTTCCTGCCGCTGTACGTGTCGCAGTTGGGGGTTACCTCCCACGAAGCGCTCTCCATGTGGTCCGGTCTGACGTTCAGCGTCACGTTTCTGGTCTCCGCCATTGTGTCTCCGATGTGGGGCAGCCTGGCGGATCGGAAAGGCCGTAAGCTGATGCTGCTGCGCGCCTCGCTCGGGATGGCGATTGCGATTCTGCTCCAGGCCTTCGCCACGAACGTCTGGCAGCTGTTTTTCCTGCGGGCGGTGATGGGGCTGACGTCCGGGTACATTCCGAATGCCATGGCGCTGGTGGCCTCTCAGGTGCCACGCGAACGAAGCGGCTGGGCGCTGAGCACCCTCTCAACGGCGCAGATAAGCGGCGTCATCGGTGGCCCGCTGCTGGGCGGCTTTCTGGCAGACCACGTTGGGCTGCGCGCGGTATTTATCATCACTGCGATCCTGCTGGTGGTTAGCTTTCTGGTCACGCTCTTTCTGATCAAAGAGGGAGGGCGCCCCGTTGTCAGCAAGTCTGAACGCCTGAGCGGTAAGGCCGTCTTCGCCTCGCTGCCTTACCCAGGGCTAATGATCAGCCTGTTTGTCACCACCATGGTGATCCAGCTCTGTAACGGCTCGGTGGGGCCCATTCTGGCGCTGTTTATTAAATCAATGGAGCCAGACAGCAATAATATTGCTTTTCTCAGCGGGATGATTGCCGCCGTGCCGGGCGTTTCCGCGCTGATCTCTGCGCCACGTCTGGGGAAGCTGGGGGACAGGATCGGCACGGCGCGTATCCTGATGGCGACGCTGATTTTTGCGGTGGTGCTCTTTTTCGCGATGTCGTTTGTTACCTCTCCGCTTCAGCTGGGCGTGCTGCGATTTTTACTCGGTTTCGCCGATGGGGCTATGTTGCCTGCCGTACAGACCTTGCTGGTCAAATATTCCAGCGACCAGGTCACCGGACGTATTTTTGGTTATAACCAGTCGTTTATGTATTTAGGCAACGTTGCCGGTCCGCTTATTGGCGCATCCGTTTCTGCGATGGCAGGTTTTCGTTGGGTATTTGCTGCTACGGCAATTGTCGTTTTAATCAATATTATCCAGCTGGCGATTGCCCTGCGCCGTCGAACACGAATGGCGGAGGCGAAATCAGCGAAATAGTCCTTTCGCGGGTGTATTATATATTCTTATGGTAGCCGTATTTTTATATAACTAAA
>NZ_JTLF01000246.1:0-19102 GCF_000798855.1 Enterobacter sp. ZOR0014
CCCCGAAAAAGGGCCAGTCAGTTGCTTAACTGACTGGCATTACAACTGAAGTTGCCGTTTTGCTTTTATCTTACGCCTGCCATACGTTTCTTACCGATAAACACCCAGCCCAGCCCCAGCGCGATAAACCACAGCGGCGTAACAATCAGCGCCTGACGGGTATCATCTTCCAGCGTCAGCAGCACCAGCACGAAAACGAAGAACGCCATGCACACCCAGCACATCAGCTTGCCCAGCGGCATCTTGTAGATCGACTTCTCATGCAGGTGTGGACGCTGTTTGCGGTACACCAGGTACGAGCAGAGGATAATGGTCCAGACGAACATAAACAGGATTGCAGAGACCGTGGTGATCATAGTGAACGCGCCAATCACGCTTGGGTTCACGTAGAGCATGACCACACCGCCCAGCAGGCACATGCAGGAGAAAGTCAGCCCTTTCGCCGGTACCGCACGCTTAGACAGTTTCGCAAAGGCGCTCGGCGCCACGCCCTCCTGCGCCAGACCAAACAGCATACGGCTGGTTGAGAACACGCCGCTGTTCGCGGACGACGCCGCAGAGGTCAGCACGACGAAGTTAATCAGGCTTGCCGCAGCGGGCAGCCCTACCAGCACAAACAGTTCAACGAACGGGCTCTTGCTCGGCACCACGGAGCTCCACGGCGTCACGGACATAATGATGATCAGCGCGAAGACGTAGAACATGATGATACGAACCGGAATCGAGTTAATGGCGCGCGGGAGAGACTTCTCGGGATCTTTAGTTTCGGCCGCCGTGGTTCCCACCAGCTCAATGCCCACAAACGCGAACACCGCAATCTGGAAGCCGGCAAAGAAGCCGCTGATGCCTTTCGGGAACCAGCCACCGTCATTCCACAGATGGGTAAATGATGCCTGTACGCCGGTTGGCGACTGGAAGTGCGTCAGTACCATCACCAGGCCCACAACAATCAGCCCCACGATAGCGACAATCTTGATCATCGCGAACCAGAACTCCATCTCACCGAACATTTTTACGGTGGCGAGGTTGAGGCTCAGCAGCAAAGCGATAACCGCCAGCGAGGCCACCCAGTCTGACAGTCCCGGGAACCAGAACTGTGCGTAGGCGGTAATCGCCACGACGTCCGCCATACCGGTAACAACCCAGCAGAACCAGTAGGTCCAGCCGGTGAAATAGCCTGCCCATGGACCGAGCAGGTCAGACGCGAAGTCGCTGAAGGATTTGTATTCGAGGTTCGAGAGCAGCAATTCACCCATTGCCCGCATCACGAAGAACAGCATGAAACCAATGATCATATAAACGAAGATGATCGACGGCCCGGCAAGACTGATGGTTTTGCCTGACCCCATAAACAGCCCGGTCCCGATGGCCCCACCTATGGCGATAAGCTGAATATGACGGTTTGTGAGATTGCGCCGTAGCGACTGTTCAGACGTCGCCTCTTCTGCAGCGGCGACTTTGACCTGATCTACCATGTAATTTTTCCTGTTTATGCCTGTCTGTGTTGTTAAGGCTCTTCTGGCCTTTAAATACGTCAAAAGATGACGTTCCCCTTGTAAGGGCTTATCGATATTAGGTAAGAATCGGCGGGATGAATACTATGATTTAGATATTATGTTAATAATATGTTGAAAGTGAGTGTCATATCACTCATACAGCGCGAAACAGCTCACAAAAATACACGCAAAAGTTTCGTTTGCAAGATAAAATATTGATAACGTCGTAACTATAGGTTTTATCACTATTTTCCTCTCCCCGAACGGAGAGAGGAAATAAGAAAAGTCGATTACAGGATTTCCAGCAGCTCGACTTCAAATACCAGGGTGCTGAATGGCGGGATGGATGCGCCAGCACCACGCTCGCCGTAAGCCAGGTTGTGCGGAATAGTCAGTTCCCATTTGGAGCCAACTGGCATCAGGGTCAGCGCTTCAATCCAGCCTGCGATCACGCCGTTGACCGGGAATTCTGCCGGTTCGCCACGCGCCACGGAGCTGTCAAACACGGTGCCGTCGATCAGTTTACCGGTATAATGTACGCGAACGTGGTCGGAACGTGCCGGGATTGCGCCGTCGCCCTGGTTGATCACACGGAACTGCAGGCCAGACTCGGTGCTGTTCACGCCTTCACGCTCACGGTTCTCTTCCAGATATTTCACGCCTTCGGCCGCCATCTCTTCGAAACGCGCGCGACGCACAGCGTCAGCACGTTCATGAATTTCACGCAGTGCGCGGTGTACAACGTCAACCGGAACAGCGGGCTGTTTACCTTCCAGCGCGTCAGCGATACCCGCCACCAGCGCTTCTGGTAACAGACCTTCCAGGCCGGATTCGCTCAGCTGCTGTCCTACCTGCAAGCCGATACCGTAACTTGCCTGCGCTTCGATAGTGTCAAAAGTCGGGGTGGTCATGGGTTTTCCTTCCATCACATTTAAAGTAGCGGGCAGCATAGCAGCCATGCCCTTATGGGTAAAACTTTGTCTGAAGTTAAGGTGACAAACCGCGACGAAACAGAAACAATAGAGACAACCAGGATTAATCCCGAACTGATGTCACGGATGTCGGGTTTGCTACGCCGTTCAGGCAGTTAGCAAACTATACTTCGATGCACAGGATAAAAAAGACGCGGAGCAGGAGGAGAGCCATGCCCGGGCGATTTGAACTGAAACCTACCCTGGCGAAAATCTGGCAGGCGCCGGACAATTTTCGCATTATGGACCCGCTGCCTCCCCTGCATCGCAGAGGGATTATCATTGGTGCGCTGATGGTGATCGTAGGCTTCCTGCTTCCTTCCGGCGGTGATGATGTCGATACCGCCCCTGTCACCCGCAATGCACAACTGGATATTCAGTCGCAAACGCGGCCGCAGCCTGATGCACAGCCGATGCAAACGCAGCTGGTGACCCCTTCGAACGATCCGGGTCAGGTCGCGCCGGTTGAACCGGAACCCGTCCTGGAAGATCAGGCTCAAACCTCCGCCCCGGTAGAGCAGCAGGCTCAGCAGCCTACGGGCATTGAGCAGCAGTGGCGCTCCTATCGCGTCGAGCCGGGTAAAACCCTGGCGCAGCTTTTCCGCGATCACAACCTGCCGCCGACTGACGTGTATGCCATGGCGAAAGTAGAAGGTGCGGGTAAGCCGCTCAGTAACCTGCAGAATGGCCAGATGGTACAGATTCGTCAGAATGCCAGCGGTGTGGTGACAGGCTTAACGATTGATACAGGAAATGGTCAGCAGGTGCTGTTTACCCGCCAGCCGGACGGCAGTTTTGTCCGGGCGCGTTAAAGACCCGGTTCTTTAAAAAGCAAAACGCCGGCACAAGGCCGGCGCTTCAACGTGAGCAGAGTAAAAAATTACTCAGCTACAACGTTAACAACCAGTTTAGCGAACACTTCGCTGTGAACCTGGAAGTCAACTTCGTGCTCACCAGTGGTACGCAGAACGCCGTTCGGCATGCGAACTTCGCTCTTAGCCACTTTAACGCCTGCTGCAGTCACTGCATCAGCGATATCGCGGGTACCGATGGAACCGAACAGTTTACCTTCGTCGCCAGCTTTAGACGCGATGGTAACGGTGCCCAGTGCGTTGATTGCTTCAGCGCGAGCGTTAGCAGCCGCCAGAACGTCAGCCAGTTTGGCTTCCAGTTCAGCACGACGTGCTTCGAAAAACTCTACGTTTTTCTTAGTAGCTGGAACAGCTTTACCCTGTGGAACCAGGAAGTTACGAGCGTAACCCGCTTTAACGTTTACCTGATCACCCAGGCTGCCCAGGTTTGCTACTTTATCAAGCAGAATAACTTGCATTACCTTATCCTCTTAAAGTCGTATTAATGGACCGTGCCCGATTACTGATGACGATCAGTGTACGGCAGCAGGGACAGGTAGCGAGCGCGTTTGATAGCGCGAGCCAGCTGACGCTGATATTTTGCACGAGTACCGGTGATACGGCTTGGGACAATCTTACCGCTTTCGGTGATGTAGTTTTTCAGCGTTGCGATATCTTTATAGTCGATCTCTTGAACGCCTTCCGCGGTGAAACGGCAGAACTTGCGACGACGGAAATAACGTGCCATATGGCTAGTCTCCAGAATCTATCAAATCAATCTGCTCGGCATGCAGAACCATTTTGCTCAGGCCGTTCTTTGCCTTGTGGCAAGAGATGAACCCCTGAACGATTACTGCGCTACCGACCGTTAAACTGTGAGTAATGGCCTGGTTTTCGTGTCCGCTAATAATAACGGGCATTTGGCACCACGCCTGCCGGTGAAACCCGGCTTCCTCTTGCACAGAACGATGCTCAAGCACGAACTGGCAATGCGGAATTCCTGATGGACTGACCTTTCGAAGGGGAGCCCTGCATACGATGCCGGACAACGCCAGACGGTTGGTCATCAGAAATTACTCTTCAGAATCCCCAGCATCAGAATCATCTGCGGTTTCGTTTGCGAAATCATCGCGACGCTCACGGCGCTCGTCTTTCGCTTTAACCATCGGAGATGCTTCGGTAACTGCGTTTTTGGTACGCATAACCATGCTGCGGATAACGGCATCGTTGAAGCGGAAGGTAGTTTCCAGCTCATCGATCACTTCCTGCGGCGCTTCAACGTTCATCAGAACGTAGTGTGCTTTGTGCAGTTTGTTGATCGGGTAAGCCAGCTGACGGCGGCCCCAGTCTTCCAGACGGTGGATCGTACCTTCTGCACCAGTGATGGCAGCAGAGTAACGCTCGATCATACCCGGAACCTGTTCGCTCTGGTCAGGATGGACCATAAAAACGATTTCGTAATGACGCATCGAATTGCTCCTTACGGATTATTCAGCCTCCTGTCTGGGTCAGCCGAGGCCCGGGGAGGCAAGGAACGTGTTAAAGGTCGGCTGAAAAATTGACGCGTCATAATACTTGCGCGCCCCTGGAAACTCAAGCTGATTGCACAAATAATTCGCACAAAGCGTAAAGCGGGTCTAAGTGGGTGATTTAAAATTGAACACACCAGGAAGCGTTGTTTTTTTGAACAACTGCATCAGAAATGGTCACGCATCCCCGCCGTATGAATGATTACACTTTAATCAGAGAACACCTGAATTAAAGAAGGAGTATCCCCTCTCTCACAGCACGCAGTCGTGGAGCGCATATCATGAAAAAAATCGCATTAGCCATTATGGCTGCGCTTTTGCTCAGTGCAAACGCGATGGCAGCCATCAAAATAGACGGCCGGCAGGCCAGGAACATGGATGATGTGCAAAGCTTAGGCGTAATCTATATCAATCATAATTTCGCCACTGAAAGCGAAGCAGATCAGGCACTAAATGAAGAGACCGATGCCCAGGGCGCAACCTATTACCACGTGATGCTAATCCGTGAGCCCGGCAGCAACGGCAATATGCACGCCAGTGCAGACATTTACCGATAACGCTTTAACGCTAGCACCAGGAAAGCCAACAACGAGAACATAGCCATAGTTTACGTTGCCCCCTGCCCGGGGGCTTTTTTTTGTAAATGGCTCTGAAATACCACCGGTTACAACTGTTTTTCGGTATTCCAGAGCACTTATTTACTTCTGCCCGTAATAGGCATTCGGGCCGTGCTTGCGCATGAAATGCTTGTTCATCAGGTAATCATCAATCCCCTGAAGCTGTGGATTAATGTCGCGGGCAATCCACGCCATTTTGGCCACCTCTTCCATCACCACAGCATTATGCACCGCGTCGTGAGCATCTTTACCCCATGAGAACGGACCGTGTTGGTACACCACAATTCCCGGCGTATGCAGCGGTTCTGACTCACCCAGCGTTTCGATAATCACCTTGCCGGTGTTGAGCTCGTACTCGCCTTCCACCTCGGCCTGCGTTAACGCGCGCGTGCAGGGAATATCCCCGAAGAAGTAATCCGCGTGCGTCGTGCCCAGCGCCGGGATGGCAAGCCCAGCCTGTGCCCAGGCGGTGGCATGGGTTGAGTGGGTATGCACTACCCCGCCGAGGGAGGGATAACGTCGATAAAGCGCCAGATGGGTAGCGGTATCCGAAGAAGGACGCCACTGTCCCTCTACGACGTTTCCTTCAAGGTCCACGACAACCATATCGTCGACCTTCATGGTCTCATACGCCACTCCGCTGGGTTTAATGACGATGAGGCCGCGCTCTCGGTCAATCGCGCTGACGTTACCCCAGGTGAACGTTACCAGGCCATAGCGCGGCAAATCCATATTGGCTTCAAAGACCTGCTGTTTAAGCTTAAGCATGTTCCACCTCCAGCAAACCTGCTCGCGCCATACGCTCGCGCACCCAGTCCCGCGCGTTTGCCACTTCCGCTGCCGGGTCGTCAGACGTCTCGCTCCACATCTCAATCAGGTAAGGCCCGCAATACCCTGTCTGCTTGAGCGTCTCGAAGCATCGTTCGAACTCCACCACCCCGGTGCCGAACGGTACGTTTTTAAACACGCCTGGACGGGTATCTTTGACGTGCACCGCCACGATATGCCCGATGCCCGCCTGCAGCTCCATCTGCACGTCGTTATCCCATGCCGACAGGTTGCCGATATCCGGATAGAGCTGGAACCACGGATTATTCAGATAGTGCGCGTAGCCCAGTGCCTTGCTGATGGAGTTCATTAACGGGTAGTCCATGATCTCCATCGCCAGCGTCACCTGCGCGCGGCTTGCCATTTCAACGCTCTCTTTCAGACCGTCACGGAAACGACGGCGCGTTTCATCGTTGGCTTCCTGATAGTAAACGTCATAACCCGCCAGCTGGATCACACGGATACCGACATCCTGAGCAAAGCGAATGGCTTTGCGCATGATCTCCAGCCCCTGCGCCCGCACGGCATCATCTTCGCTGCCGAGGGGAAAACGACGGTGAGCGCTCAGGCACATGGACGGCACGCGCACGCCCGTTTCGGCAATGGCGCTCACCAGCGCCAGACGTTGCTCGCGGCTCCAGTCGAGGCGAGAGAGGCGTTCATCCGTCTCATCCACTGACATTTCGACAAAATCGAAACCCAGCTGCTTCGCCAGCTGTAACCGCGCCAGCCAGCACTCCCCCGCAGGGAGTGCCTTTTCATAGATGCCAAGCGGAACCTGTTTTGACAACATACCCGCTCCTTAGCCCCAAAGCTGAGCGATTGAGCGTTTGAACTGACGCGCTGCTTCCACCGGAGACGCCGCGTCACGGATGCTACGACCCGCGATAAAGACGTGAATCGGGATACCCTTGAACAGCGGCAGATCTTCCAGCGCCAGGCCACCGGTCACGGTCACTTTGAAGCCCATTTCGGCCAGACGTTTAATCGCGCTGATGTCCGCGTCGCCCCACGCCACGCCAGCGGCCTGCGCATCACGGCTGCGGTGGTACACCACCTGCTGGATCCCCGCATCGCGCCACGCCTGTGCCTGCTCCCAGGTCCAGAAACCGGTCAGTTCAATCTGCACGTCGCCGTTAAACTCTTTTGCCACGTCCAGCGCGCCTTTAGCGGTATTGATATCCGCGCAGCAGATCACGGTGACCCAGTCGGCGTTGGCTTCAAAACACATGCGGGAGAGGATTTTGCCCGCGTCAGCGATTTTGGCATCAGCCAGTACGATTTTGTGCGGGTAGAGCGCCTTCAGGTCACGAACGGCGCGAACGCCTTCGCCCACGCACAGAATGGTACCCACTTCAATGATGTCTACCTCTTCGGCGATCAGGCGGGTGGTTTCATAAGCATCGGACAGCGTCTGGTTATCCAGCGCAACCTGCAACATTGGTAATGACATGTTCAATTCCTCTTAAACGGCCGCCGCAGTGGCGTTATCAATTAAATCCAGCACTTCCTGCGCGGTACGGCAGGCGCGTAAACGGTCAAAATTGGCTTCATCATCAAACAGATTGACGATCTGCATGATGCCCACCTCCTGGTGGGTATTTGCATCGACGGCAGCCATGGTGATCAGGATATCGACCGGGTCGTTATCTTCATGGTTGAAGACCAGCGGCGTTTTCAGCGTGACCAGCGCAAAGCCGGTTTTCTTCACGCCCTCTTCCGGGCGGCCGTGCGGCATAGCCAGCCCCGGGGCAATCACAAAATAGGGGCCGTGCTGCGCCACGCCATCCAGAATGGCCTGGTAATAACGCGGCTCGACAACGTCCGCCTTAACCAGCAGATCCACGCTCAGCTTCACCGCTTCCTGCCAGGTGCTGGCGTCAGCCTGCAAAAGGATGGAGTCATTCTCTGCCAGCGAATCTCGTAGTTTCATGTCGGGTCCTTACTTCACGTCTTGTGGGAAGTGTTCTTTGATCACTTCCAGCAGTTTTGGTCCGAAATCCGCAGGCGACAGCATGTTGCGCACGCCCACCACATATTTGTTGCCCGACACGCTAATCTCGCCGGCAATGTGAGTTGACGCGATGATGATGTCTGCGCCGTTCAGCTCACTTTTGTATTCACCCACTGCGCAGCTGTTTACCGTGTGGTCGATGTTTGACTGGGTTAAAAACTGGTCCACTTTCATCTTCATGATCATGGAGCTGCCTTGCCCATTGCCACACACAGCCAGGATACGTACGGTCATAATCTAAACTCCTTAGTGAGCAGAAACTTCTGCTGTTTGTTTTTCTGCATCTTCTTCTGCTCGCAGCGAACGGCCAGCGAAGAACATATAAGCCAGTGCAATCAGGATGATGACGGCCATAAAGACCAGCCCGACGGACGCAAAGCCCTGCATCATCGGCGGCGCCAGGATTGACCAGTCCGCCATGCCCATCCAGGCGCTCATACCGGTGAGCTTGACCGCCCACACGCAACCGAAGATTTCCACCATCCCCATCACCAGGCAGATCTTGAGCGCTGCACGCCAGCCGCCGAAGTGGTTAGCAAAGACGCCGATGGTGGCGTTGGAGAAGAACATCGGGATAAAGCCAGGAATAATCAGGATTGAGGAGCCGCAGGCCACCAGGATACCCACCGCAATCAGCTGGCCGACGGTGCCCCACATAAAGCCCCAGACGACGGCGTTTGGCGCGAAGCTATAGATGGCCGCACAGTCAATTGCCAGAACGGCTCCCGGGATCAGGCGCTGAGAGATGCCGTTGAAGGCTTCAGAGAGCTCGGCGACGAACATACGCACGCCCTGGGTGATAATGAAAATGGCCACCGCGAAGGAGAAACCGGTCTGCAGGATATAAATCGTCCAGTGCGTTTTGCCCGCCATCGCCTGCACAACGTCAATGCCAAAGGAGAGCAGAATGGCGCCGAAGAACAGGGTCATCACAATCGCCGTCGAGACGATGTTGTCGTGGAAGATATTCAGCCAACCGGGCATCTTGAGGTCTTCAACGCTCTCCTCTTTTTTCCCTAGCCACGGCGCAACTTTATAAGCAACCCAGGCCGCAAACTGCTGCTGATGGCCGATGGAGAAGCCACAGCCGTCGGTCACTTCCTGGGTCGGCTTGTACATCATGTTGGAGGTGATGCCCCAATAGAGCGAGACCAGCACCGCGGTGCAGATAATCGTGGTCCACATTGGGTAACCGAAGATATAGAGAGAAACCGCGATCAGACCCGCCTGCTGGAACATGATGTGACCGGTAAGCATGATGGTGCGAATACCGGTAATGCGACGCAGCAACACGTAGATAATGTTCAGCGCCAGCGCGAGCAGAACCGCGTAACCCACCCAGCTGTAGGCGTCACCCATGCGGTCAATCGTGGCCATCATAGAGGCATAAGTATCGGAAATTGCACCGTTTATACCGTAGACCTCCGCCATTTTGGCGACGACTGGCTTAAACGTGCTGGTCAGGATGCCTGACCCCGCCTGCAACAGCATAAAACCGATAATGGTCTTAATCGTGCCTTTGATGATCACGCTGACGCTTTTACGCAGCAGGATGTAACCCAGGCACGTCACGATACCCAGCAGCAGCGGGGCGTTGGTCATTACCTGATTGAAGAAAACGGTAAAGACGTTGTAGAGGATCTCCATAACTCTCTCCAGAAATGAGAACACGAGGGGCAATCCCTGTGTGGTTGGTGTCATCACTCTAGTAATCACAAATAATCATCACAAGATTGAATTTGATTATTTGTGACGCATCACGCAAATTATTTCCATGGTGTTAGTAATGATTTTCACTACCGCACAAACAAAATGAATTATTCTTTATAATTCATGTAATTAATCATTAACAGCGGATAGTCTAACAAGGATAAAGCGAAGTATCTGTGATATCGCACAGTTAAAATTACGCACTTTTGTCATTGCAAAGCACGTCAAATGGTGCCAGAGTTAATCACAACAAATCACCATATGATTACTTTTGATTAAAACCAGGAGTCAAAACGATGAGTAAAGTGAACACCATCACCCGTGAATCATGGATTCTGAGCACCTTCCCGGAGTGGGGTAGCTGGCTGAACGAAGAGATCGAACAGGAACAGGTTGCTCCTGGTACTTTTGCCATGTGGTGGCTGGGCTGCACCGGTATCTGGCTGAAATCCGAGGGTGGCGCCAATATTTGCGTCGATTTCTGGTGCGGCACAGGCAAACAGAGCCACGGCAATCCGTTGATGAAAAAAGGCCACCAGATGCAGCGCATGGCCGGCGTGGAAAAACTGCAACCGAACCTGCGTACCACGCCGTTTGTGCTCGATCCTTTTGCCATTCGCCAAATCGATGCCGTGCTCTCCACCCACGATCACAACGATCATATTGACGTGAACGTGGCGGCGGCAGTAATGCAAAACTGCGCGGACGACGTGCCGTTTATCGGGCCGCAGACCTGCGTGGATCTCTGGATTGGCTGGGGCGTGCCAAAAGAGCGCTGCATCGTGATGAAACCGGGCGACGTGGTGAAAATCAAAGACATTGAAATTCACGCTCTGGATGCCTTTGACCGTACCGCACTGATTACGCTGCCGGCTGACCAGAAAGCCGCAGGCGTTCTGCCGGACGGCATGGACGAGCGCGCCGTCAACTACCTGTTCAAAACCCCTGGCGGTTCCCTGTACCACAGCGGCGACTCACACTACTCCAACTACTACGCGAAGCACGGTAATGAGCATCAGATTGACGTGGCGCTGGGCTCCTACGGCGAGAACCCTCGCGGCATTACCGACAAGATGACCAGCGCCGATATGCTGCGTATGGCGGAGGCGCTGAACACTAAGGTCGTGATTCCGTTCCACCACGACATCTGGTCAAACTTCCAGGCCGATCCGCAGGAAATTCGCGTGCTGTGGGAGATGAAAAAAGACCGCCTGAAGTACGGATTCAAGCCATTTATCTGGCAGGTAGGCGGCAAGTTCACCTGGCCGCTGGATAAAGACAATCTTGAGTACCACTACCCACGCGGTTTCGATGATTGCTTTACTATTGAGCCAGACCTGCCGTTTAAGTCCTTCCTCTGATTATCCGGCCACATCGCCAGACCCTGAGTCTGGCGATTTCATATTTATTTTAGTAATTTCACGCTATTTCAAATATCATCTTTTCAAATCAATTCTTATCGGAATAGCTCATGACGGAAGCGCAACGGCATCAAATTTTACTGGAACTCCTGGCGCAAACAGGGTTTATCACCGTCGAGAAAGTGATCGAACGTTTAGGCATCTCCCCCGCCACCGCGCGGCGGGACATTAACAAGCTGGATGAGAGCGGCAAACTGAAAAAAGTCCGCAACGGTGCAGAAGCCATCAGCCAGCAGCGTCCACGCTGGTCGCCAATGAATATCCATCAGGCGCAGAATCACGATGAAAAGGTGCGGATCGCCAGAGCCGCCTCACAGCTGGTGAACCCGGGTGAGAGCGTCGTCATCAACTGCGGTTCTACGGCATTTTTGCTGGGCCGCGAGATGTGCGGCAAGCCGGTGCAGATCATCACCAACTACCTACCGCTCGCCAACTATCTTATCGACCAGGAGCATGACAGCGTGGTGATCATGGGCGGCCAGTACAATAAGAGCCAGTCCATCACCCTTAGCCCCCAGGACAGTGAAAACAGTCTTTACGCCGGGCACTGGATGTTTACCAGCGGCAAAGGCCTGACTGCAGACGGTTTATATAAAACCGATATGCTGACTGCGATGGCCGAACAAAACATGCTGAACGTTGTGGGCAAACTCGTCGTGCTGGTCGACAGCAGTAAAGTCGGTGAACGCGCAGGCATGCTGTTTAGCCGCGCAGAACAGATCGACATGGTGATCACCGGCAAAGGGGCTAACCCCGAGATCCTCCAGAAACTGGAAGATCAGGGCGTTAAAATCCTGCGGGTTTAAAGGTGCTGGCGGAAAAACGCCACCGTGGCCTCCAGCGCCGCTGGCGTAATGCGGTGGCGGACGCCCGATTCCCACAAACAGGTCAGATTGCCGTCCAGTCCTTCACGCTTTAGCGCCTGCTGCAGGCGAAAGGTGCCGTCAGGCGGTACCACGTCATCTGCGTCACCGTGCCACAGCAGAAGCGGACGATCGGCCACGCGCGGCAGTGCGCGAGTCACTTCCCAGTCAGCCAACCTCGCCGTCATTTCCGTCAAATCTTGCGGGGGAAAAAGCGTCTTCGCCAGCGACGTAAAGTAGCCGGAGCCCATCAGACAGGCGACGGATCTCACTTCAGGATGATGCGTCATAATCCCCAGCGCCGTCATGCCGCCCATCGAGGCCCCGGCAACCGCCAGCCGGTTATCGGCCACCAGCCCTGCGTCATAAAGCGCATCGCGCAGCCCGGAAAACTCGGTCAGACTGCCGTGCAGAATGGGCCAGAACTGACCAAGCCGCGCCTGTTCATCCCCCGTAAAGCGCGCACCGTGATCGGGGGCATCCGGCATGACGACACGAAAACCGGCCTGCGCCAGCGCCACCGCAAAATAACTGTAAACCAGCTTTGACGAGGTAAATCCATGATAAAAAACCACAACTGGCAGCGGTTTATCACGTTTCCCCGTCGGCATGGCGTGTAAAATTTCATGGTCGCCGAGACGGCGTATTTCAATTTCAATCATTGTCGACCCTGTACGAATGAATGATTCATAATGTTGAGAACTGGGTTACGGTTTCAGGCTATTTTCATTCGAAAATTACGCCCCAGATAACACTTCGGGAACATTCCCCCAAAACGAAATTCGCAGACAACTACACTATGGCTATCAGGAAAAGAGATATGGTTATGCACAGGTTTGCAGCTTTATTGCTGGTGCTTCTTCTCAGTGGCTGTAGCGCACTGCAGGGAACGCCGCAACCCGCTCCCCCGGTTGCCGATCACCCGCAGGAGATTCGTCGTAATCAGACAGAAGGATTACAACGAATGGGCACCGTCTCCGCGCTGGTTCGCGGTTCTCCGGATGACGCAGAAGAGGCAATAAAGGCACAAGCCGTCGCCGCCAAAGCAGATTATTACGTCATTATCATGGTCGATGAAACCATCATTACGGGGCAGTGGTATTCACAGGCCATTTTATACCGTCAGTAATGGTTTTCCTTTGAACGACATTTACACTGCTTTGCGTCCATAGACATTTTCCTGTCCACAATAAACTCCATGCCCGCATCAATGGAAAGGAGTTTATTCGCGAAGGATTGCCCGGCGGATACCGGAGATATGTGAAATGGAGCTGACGATGAAACGAACTCTTGCTTTGACCTCTCTGTTGCTCTCAGCAGGCCTGGTGAGCACCACCGCGCAGTCAGCAGAATTTGCCAGCGCGGATTGCGTTACAGGTCTGAATGAAATAGGCCACATCTCCGTCAATAACATTTCGGGGAGCCCGCAAGATGTTGAACGTATCGTGGCATTAAAAGCCGATGAACAGGGTGCCTCATGGTATCGCATCATCCAGATGCAGGAAGATAACCATGTCGACCACTGGCGGGTACAGGCCATTCTCTACGTCTAAGAACCTTCCTGATAAAAACCACTTATTTTTAGTGGCTTTTCGTTTTTGCAAATTTTTTATCTTTTACAAAACCATATAAAAACAACTAAATAACATTTTGTTACATTAATTTAGTAAACGTAATCCCCGCTCTGCCGTTGAAGAACCATACCTTTTCAATGATGAGCAATTTATGATCAATTTTTTCCGCCGTGCGGGCCTCGGGACAAAGCTATCGCTGCTGACGGGCGTCAGTGTTGCCGTGCTGTTTCTGCTTTTCACTTTCCTGCTCAGCCAAAAAGCCAGCCAGCAGCTTGAAGCCCTCGCGGTAGAAGACCTGCATAACCAGTCCACCGGTATGGTCGATATGGTGCAAATGTTCAACACCAGCCTGAGTGAAGAAGTCGAAAGCTATACCAGACTGTTTACGACTTTTTTGCCCCAGCCATTTAGCGTCGATACGCTTCAGACCCGGACAATTAACGGGCTCAATGTTCCTCTGCTGAAAGGCGGGGAAACGGAACTCCATGAAAATACCACTTTTTCTGACGACTTCCTGAACCGAACGGGAGCCATCTCCACGCTATTTGTTCGCAGCGGTAACGACTTTATTCGCGTCGCCACTTCCCTGCGTAAAGAGAATGGCGAGCGCGCAATGGGGACCGTTCTGGATACCTCCAGCCCGGCCTTTGCCGCCGCCAATAAAGGTGATGTCTACCGTGGCCTGGCGCTGCTGTTTGGCAAACGCTATATCACCCAGTACCAGCCGGTGAAAAACGCCGAAGGTCAGGTCATTGCGATCGTCTTTGTCGGGGTGGACATTAGCCACTCCTGGAACGTCATGCGCGAGAAAATCCTCAACCGCCGCCTGGGCGAGAGCGGTCACTTCTTCGTGCTGGATCGCAGCAACGGCAAAACACGCGGGCAATACCTGTTCCACACCACGGAAGAGGGACAACTGCCGAAGTGGGACAGCGCGACACAACAGCAGCTTCTGGGTGATAAACCCGGCACCCTGGAGCGCATAAGTGTCGACGGACGGACGCTGAAAATGGCCTATACCCCGCTACCCGGCTGGAACTGGACTATCGTGGGCGAAGTGGATAAGTCAGTGCTGCTTTCAAGCGTCACCGCCATGCGCGATCGCTTCCTGCTGGCCGGTGTGGTCTTGTCAGTCCTCTTTGCAGGCCTGTTCGTGGTCCTTATTCGCCGTATGCTGACGCAACCGCTGCGCAACGTGATTCAGCTTGCACGGCAGTATGCCGACGGCGATCTTCGCTCCAGCCTGCCCGTGACGCGCCGGGACGAGGTCGGACAGCTGATTGACGCCATTAACGGCATTGGCGGCGGGCTGCAAAAAATTGTTCTGCAGGTTCGCGAGGCAGCAGGTGAGATCCAGACGGGGACTAACGCGCTGGCCTCCGATACCGGCGAGATCTCAGAGCAGATCAACAAGCAGGCCAGCAGCGTGGAGGAGACCTCAGCCAGCATGGAGCAACTGGCCGCGACCGTACAGCAAAATGCCGCCAACATGGAGCAAACGCAGCAACTGGTGTGTGAAACCTCACGCGCGGTTCACCAGGGGGGTGAAACGGTAACCCATGCGGTTGCCACGATGGATGACATTCGCGAAGCGTCAAAACGTATCGAAGATATTACCCGCGTGATTGAGTCCATCGCGTTTCAGACCAATATTCTGGCGCTGAATGCGGCGGTAGAAGCGGCACGTGCAGGCGAGCACGGAAAAGGTTTTGCGGTGGTTGCCCAGGAAGTTCGCGCGCTGGCGGGCCGGAGCGCCAACGCGGTGAAAGAGATAGAACAGCTGATTGGCGATACGCTGAGAAAAGTGAGCGAAGGTCACGCGCTGTCTGAACAGACGCGTCTGGCTATGGATTCCATCATCGTTCATATCGATAACATCAGCCAGCTGGTCACCGAAATTAACCACGCATCGCGCGAGCAATCCGCGGGGATTGGCCAGGTGAATCTCGCCATGACCCACATTGGTGAAGCGTCACACATCAACGCCGATCGCGTCTCGCGCAGCGAACAAACCGCACACACGCTGCGCGAGAAAGGTTTACACCTTACCCAACTGGTCAGTCTGTTCCAGCTTAAACGCTAGCCAACCCTGCCCGTGGCGCGCAGCAGCAAATCGCTTTGCACCTGCTCGCTCATCAGCGTACCGCCACGGGTATCCAGCATCATGCGGCACCACGCCTGCGCCACGGGCGGCGATGCGTGCCGCAGCATCTGGCTCCCGGCCCCCAGCAAGAAAAGCTGCTGCGCGATCTCCCGCCCCTGCGCCTCCTGTGGTTTACGCAGCTTTTGCTGAAGCTGGCGCCAGCTGCGGTCAAAGTGTCTGTCCTGCCCTTTGACCTGCGCAAACTCATCGGCCAGCAGGTCGTGGATCCCCGGCTGCTTCGTCAGCACGCGCAGCACGTCCAGGCACATGATATTGCCTGAGCCTTCCCAGATACTGTTCACCGGCATTTCGCGATACAGGCGGGGAAGCTCACTCTCCTCGCAGTACCCTACGCCGCCCAGCACCTCCATTGCCTCTGCCACGAACGGGATACCCGCTTTGCAGACGCTAAATTTCGCGGCCGGAGTAAACAGCCGTGCCCAGGCCGCCTCTTGCGGATCCACGCGTTTATCCCACGCGCGGGCGAGACGGAACAGCAGTGCCGTTTGCCCCTCTAGCATCAGCGCCATGCGGCTTAAAACCTCACGCATTAACGGCTGATCGATGAGATTTTTACCGAAGGTTTGCCGCTGATGAGCGTGGTACAACGCCACAGACAGCGCCCGGCGCATTAAACCATGGCTGCCCAGCGCGCAGTCGAAGCGCGTCAGACCGCCCATTTTGAGGATCTGCCGTACCCCTTCCCCTTCTTCTCCCAGCAGCCAGCCGGAGGCATCAAGAAACTCCGCCTCGCTGCTCGCGTTGGAGCGGTTCCCGAGCTTGTCCTTCAGGCGCTCCAGCCGTACGGCGTTACGTTGTCCGTCAGGTAAAAAGCGCGGGACAAAAAAGCAGGATAATCCACCTTTTGCCTGAGCCAGCACCAGATGCGCATCACTCTGCGGGACGGAGAAAAACCATTTATGGCCTACCAGACGGTAGCTACCGTCGCTGCATTTTTCCGCTTTGGTGGTGTTGCTCAGGACATCGGATCCCCCCTGCTTTTCCGTCATCCCCATGCCGATCAGCAGCCCGCGTTTTTGCCCACCCGGCACGAGATGGGGATCGTAGCGATCGCTCATCAGCGGCGTTAACCATGCATGAAACGGTTTAGGTAGCGACTGTTGCAACAGCGGCGTGGCGGCGAAGGTCATGGTGACGGGGCAAAGCGTGCCGGCTTCAACCTGCGCATGCAAAACAAACCGGGCCGCTCTGGCCACAAAGGAACCTCTTCGCGCCTCCTCTTCCCACGCCAGGTTATGTACCCGGTTGGCACAGAGCCCCTGCATCAGCAGGTGCCAGGCGGGGTGAAAGCGAATATCGTCCAGCCGCTCTCCGGTGGCGTCGTAGCGTAACAGCTCCGGTGGGTTGACGTTGGCCAGCCTGCCCAGCTCCAGCGACTCTGCGGTCCCTAACTGCTGCCCGATACTGGCGAGCAGCTCGCTATCCCACTCGGCCCCCTCGCGGGAAACCGCGTCACGCAGGGCGCAGTCGGAGAGGAAAAGGTTGCTGTTTGAAAGCGGTGCCGGTTGATTGAAAACGGTATGGGTCTGCCAGTGCATGCTGTCTCCCTCCTTCAGTGGCAATGAGGATAAGTATGGACAGGCCGCGTGCACGCTGCATGGGAGGGGGGTCACAAGCTGGCGATCCCGCTGATATCATTCGTGAAATAGCTCACAGAACATAAGAATAAACTATTTCATCACTTCGCTTTTGTTGAATAATTTATTCTTACCCCTTTCAGTGAGGATCGTTATGCAACCGGATGCGCACAAGCGAGCATTAATTGCAGGCTCCATTGGTAACTTCATCGAGTGGTATGAGTTTGCGGTCTACGGTTTTATGGCGACCGTGATTGCCAGGAACTTCTTCCAGCTCGAGGGAGAAGCGGGACTGACCAGCCTGATCCTCACCTGGGCCTCGTTTGCTATCGCGTTCTTCTTCCGTCCCCTGGGTGCGGTGGTATTTGGCCGCATCGGCGACAGGATTGGCCGGAAACCGACGCTGATCATTGTGCTGGTACTGATGACGCTCGCCACCACAGCCATTGGTCTTGTGCCCGTCTACGCCAGCATAGGCATTGCCGCACCGCTGATCGTTACGCTGCTGCGCATTTTGCAGGGATTGTTCGCAGGCGGAGAGTACGGTGGTGCAGTTTCGTTGATGACAGAGTTCGCTCCACGCGGCAAGCGCGGTCTGTATGGCGCGTGGCAGTCCTTTACCGTGGCGCTCGGGCTGCTAGCGGGCGCGGGGATTGTGGCACTGCTCTCCGCCCTTCTCACGCCTGAGGCATTACATGACTGGGGCTGGCGTATTCCATTCTTCCTTGCGCTGCCGATGGGGGCTGTCGCGCTATGGCTGCGTGTGAGTATGGAAGAGACGCCGAGCTTTGTGCAGCAGAAGGAAAAACCGGTTGTGGCTCAGGCCAGCACCTCCGCCACGCTCAAAACGATTCTGATGGGCATTTGCCGGGTTATGGTCTGGTCGGCGGCAGGGTATACCTACCTGGTGATTATGCCGACCTATCTCCAGTCGGCGCTACACACAGGGTTTAATCAGGCACTGCTGATAGCGGTGATTTCGAATATCGGCTTTGCGCTGACCATCATCCCCTCGGGTATCCTGAGCGACAAGATTGGCCGCCGCACGGTGATGATGATTGCTACCGCCCTGCTGCTGCTGCTCGCCCTGCCGCTGCTGAAAATGTTGCAGGCTGAGTCCGCCACGCTGGCCGTTAAAGCGATGGTGGTGCTAATTGCGGGCGGTCTGGTGGGGATGCTGGCAGGACCGGGGCCGGCTATGCTGTCTGAAATGTTCCCGACGCGCGTGCGTTATACCGGCCTGGGGCTGGCGTATTCCCTGTCAAACGCGATCTTCTCGGGCTGTGCGGGACTGATTATTACCGGATTAATTAAAGAGACGGGCAACCTGAATATTCCGGCATATTACGTGATGGCAACGGCGGTAGTGAGTATTTTCGCGCTGATGACGCTGCGAAAGGATGACCATTTGCGGTCGTTAGAGGAGTGAGGTTGTCACCGTCTGGTGCCCTCACCCCGGCCCTCTCCCACGGGGAGAGGGAGAAAAC
>NZ_JTLF01000082.1:0-29100 GCF_000798855.1 Enterobacter sp. ZOR0014
AGTGTCGGGCCCTTTTTTATTTGAAACCTTTCTTCTCTTTAATCAGCTCGTAAGCCTTCTGAATTTCCTGCGCTTTCTGCTTCGCCATCTCCATCATTTCCGGCGGTAAGCCTTTCGCGACCAGTTTGTCAGGGTGATGCTCGCTCATCAGCTTGCGATAGGCGCGTTTGATGGTGGTTTGATCGTCAGTGGGTTTCACGCCAAGTACGTTGCACGCATCGTCCAGCGTCGGTCCACGCTGCGCCTGCTGCCATGCACCGCCGGAAGACTGCTGGTGATACCCCCCGCCAAACTGCGCGCCGCCCTGCATCATGCGTAAGAACTGGTCGAACTGCATTCGGGAGATGCCCAACTCTTCTGCAATGACGTACAGAACATCACGTTCATTAGGATGCAGTGAACCGTCAGCAAACGCCGCCTGGATTTGAATTTCCAGAAACATCCTAATTAAATCAAAACGTCCGAAGCAGATGCTGCGGAACTGACGCATTTTTTCACGCAACGGATAGTTATCTGATTTCCCAATGCGAAACGCATTCTGCGCGGCCACACGGGATTCACCATGCAAATTCATGCGGTCCATAAAGATGCTGGCGATTTGAATATCGGCTTCGGTCACGCGGCCTTTGGATTTGGTTAAATGCCCCATGACTTCAAAGGTGGTGGAGAAAAAGAGTGACTGGCGCTCGCGCTGATTCGCAAACCAGGCCATTTTGCGGCTGCGCGCCTTATCAAACATATGACCGATAATGAGCCCAAGCACGATTCCCCAGAACCCGGCACCCATGATGATGGCGAACGCAACGCCGATTATTTTACCCCAATACTGCATATACTCCCCGGATAGTCATATTCCTGGCCGACGCAACGTCATCATCACAGTGTTCAAGCCACGGTCAATTGAAGGACATCGCCTATAATTTGCTTTATCATACTCGTCATTCGATAGCGAGCCTAACACTCTGGCACGCAAACGGGCAGGATTAACGCTGGTACTGCGCTGATGAGTAAGATAGTCTCTGAGCGTTTGTAAGCCGTAGCCACTGATGACGGAACAATAAAATACAACGTATGAAAAAACGTATCCCCACCCTTCTGGCCACAATGATTGGCACCGCCCTGTACAGTCAACAGGGGCTGGCGGCCGATCTCGCCTCGCAGTGTATGCTTGGCGTTCCAAGTTATAATCGCCCACTGGTGCAGGGTGATACAAATAGCTTGCCGGTAACCATTACTGCAGACAGTTCTAAGGGTACTTATCCTGACAACGCCACGTTTACGGGCAATGTGGATATTAACCAGGGCAATAGCCGCCTGCAGGCAGATGAAGTGCAGTTGCACCAGAAGCAGCCGGAAGGCGCGGCCGAGCCGGTACGAACGGTGGATGCGCTGGGTAATGTGCACTATGACGACAATCAGGTCATCCTGAAAGGTCCGAAAGCCTGGTCAAACCTGAATACGAAAGATACTAACGTCTGGGAAGGTGATTACCAGATGGTGGGTCGCCAGGGACGCGGTAAAGCGGACCTGATGAAACAGCGCGGTGAAAACCGCTATACGATCCTGGAAAATGGCTCCTTTACCTCCTGTCTGCCAGGGTCAAACACCTGGAGCGTGGTCGGGAGCGAAGTGATCCACGACCGTGAAGAGCAGGTCGCGGAGATCTGGAACGCCCGCTTTAAGCTGGGTCCGGTACCGGTATTCTACAGCCCTTATCTTCAGCTTCCCGTGGGTGACAAGCGTCGCTCGGGCTTCCTGATCCCCAATGCCAAATACAGCACCTCGAACTACTTTGAGTTCTACCTGCCGTATTACTGGAACATCGCGCCCAACATGGACGCCACGATCACGCCGCACTATATCCATAAGCGCGGCAACGTCATGTGGGAGAACGAGTTCCGCTACCTGACTCAGGCCGGTGCGGGTCTGATGGAGCTGGATTATCTGCCGTCAGATAAAGTCTTCCAGGATGAGCACCCGACCGAAGGCGACAAGCACCGCTGGATGTATTTCTGGCAGCATGCCGGGGTACTGGATCAGGTCTGGCGTTTTAACGTCGACTATACCAAGGTCAGCGATCCTTACTACTTTAATGACTTTGACTCCAAGTACGGTTCAAGTACCGATGGTTATGCCACGCAGAAATTCAGCGTTGGCTATGCCATTCAAAACTTTAACGCCACGGTGTCAACCAAGCAGTTCCAGGTCTTTAATACCCAAACAGCAAGTACCTACGGTGCTGAACCGCAACTGGACGTGAACTGGTACCAAAACGATGTCGGTCCTTTCGACACCCACGTCTACGCTCAGGCGGTGCATTTCGTTAATACCAACTCGGATATGCCAGAATCCACACGCGTTCATATTGAGCCGACGGTCAACCTGCCCTGGTCAAATGACTGGGCAAGTCTGAATACCGAAGCCAAGCTCATGGCGACGCACTATCAGCAGAAAAATCTGGACTGGTACAACAATCGCTATGGTACCGATCTTGAAGAATCAGTAAACCGTACGCTTCCCCAGTTTAAGATGGACGGTAAACTGATTTTCGAACGTGATATGGCACTCCTGGCGGATGGCTATACTCAGACGCTTGAACCGCGTATGCAGTATCTTTACGTGCCTTATCGCGATCAGAGCAAGATTCAGAACTACGACTCCTCTTTCCTGCAATCGGACTATAGCGGCCTGTTCCGCGACCGTACCTACGGTGGTCTCGACCGAATTGCTTCCGCTAACCAGTTAACGACCGGTGTCACATCGCGCGTTTATGATGAATCTGCCGTTGAACGTTTTAACGTTTCTGTTGGTCAAATTTACTATTTCACCGAGTCTCGTACGGGTGATGACGACATTAACTGGGAGAAAGACAACAAAACGGGGTCACTGGTGTGGGCGGGTGATACCTACTGGCGCATGACCGATCGCTGGGGTCTGCGCGGTGGGTTGCAGTACGATACGCGACTGGACAATATCGCGACGAGCAGTGCAGCCATTGAATACCGTCGTGATGAAGACCGTATGATGCAGTTGACGTACCGTTATGCCAGTCCGGAATATATTCAGGCGACATTGCCGAACTACGCCAATGCTGACCAATACAAAGATGGGATTTCGCAGGTGGGTGGCGCAGCAAGCTGGCCTATCGCCGATCGCTGGTCAATCGTAGGCGCTTACTACTTTGACACTAACGCCAATAAACCTGCTGACCAGATGGTGGGTCTGCAATATAACTCCTGCTGTTATGCGCTGCGTGTCGGCTACGAACGTAAGCTTAACGGCTGGGATACTCAAAACAATCAGAGCAAATACGATAACGTGATTGGCTTTAATGTCGAACTGCGCGGCCTGAGTTCCAACTACGGCCTGGGCACCCAGCAGATGCTGCGTTCGAACATCCTGCCATACCGTAGTTCCTTGTAATGTATTTGATTTACAACGTAATCCGCTTTGCGGTTAATTGAAATGGAAAAAGTATGAAGAACTGGAAAACGCTGCTGCTCGGTGTCGCTATGGTTGCGAATACCAGCTTCGCGGCCCCCCAGGTTGTTGATAAGGTCGCCGCTGTTGTTAACAACGGCGTCGTGCTCGAAAGTGACGTTGACGGGCTGATGAAATCTGTGAAGCTCAATTCGGGCGAAGCAGGTCAGCAACTTCCGGATGACGCCACGCTGCGCCATCAGATCCTGGAACGACTGATCATGGATCAGATCGTTCTGCAGATGGGTCAGAAAATGGGCGTGAAGGTGACTGACGAGCAACTCGATCAGGCCATCGCTAACATCGCAAAGCAAAACAACATGTCTCTGGATCAGATGCGCAGTCGTCTGGCCTATGACGGCATCAGCTACGCCACCTACCGCAACCAGATCCGTAAAGAGATGCTGATTTCGGAAGTGCGTAACAATGAAGTCCGTCGTCGCGTCACGATCCTGCCGCAGGAAGTGGACGCGCTGGCAAAACAGGTGGGTAACCAGAACGATGCGAGCACAGAGCTGAACCTGAGCCACATTCTGATCCCACTGCCAGAGAACCCAACCTCCGATCAGGCTGCGGAAGCAGAAAGTCAGGCACGTTCTATTGTCGAACAGGCGCGTAACGGCGGCGACTTTGGCAAGCTGGCTATCACCTACTCCGCTGACCAACAGGCGCTGAAAGGCGGCCAGATGGGCTGGGGACGTATTCAGGAGCTGCCATCCATCTTTGCCCAGGCGCTGAGTACGGCGAAGAAAGGCGATATCGTGGGTCCAATCCGTTCCGGTGTGGGCTTCCACATTCTGAAAGTGAACGATCTGCGTGGTCAGAGCCAGAACATTTCCGTGACTGAAGTTCACGCTCGCCATATTCTGCTCAAACCGTCACCGATCATGACTGACGATCAGGCACGTGCGAAGCTGGAGCAGATTGCGGCAGACATTAAGAGCGGTAAAACCTCGTTTGCCAATGCCGCGAAGGAGTTCTCTCAGGATCCAGGCTCTGCTAATCAGGGCGGCGATCTGGGCTGGGCTGCAGCAGATATTTACGATCCTGCCTTCCGCGATGCGCTGATGAAGCTGAACAAAGGCCAGATCAGTGCTCCGGTACACTCTTCATTTGGCTGGCATCTGATCGAGCTGATGGACACCCGTAACGTGGATAAAACGGATGCGGCGCAGAAAGACCGCGCTTACCGTATGCTGTTTAACCGTAAGTTCTCTGAAGAAGCGGCAACCTGGATGCAGGAACAACGCGCCAGTGCTTACGTGAAAGTTCTGAGTAACTAATGAAACCGCATCGTGTTGTGATCACCCCCGGCGAACCCGCCGGGATTGGGCCAGACCTCGTTGTCCAGCTCGCCCAGCGAAGCTGGCCAGTGGAACTGGTTGTCTGCGCAGATGCAACACTGTTACAAGACCGGGCGAAGCTGCTCGGTCTGCCTTTAACGCTTATTCCTTACGTTGAAGGCCAACAGCCAGCACCACAGCAAGCCGGTACGCTCACGGTTCTTTCTGTCCCTCTTCGTACACCGGTCATTCCAGGCCAGCTCAGCACGGAAAACGGCCACTACGTCGTGGAAACCCTCGCGCGCGCCTGCGACGGTTGCCTGAAGGGTGAATTTGCTGCCCTGATCACCGGCCCCGTGCACAAGGGCGTCATCAACGAAGCGGGTATCCCCTTTACCGGGCACACGGAATTCTTTGAAGAGCGCTCGCACAGCCCGAAAGTAGTGATGATGCTGGCGACGGAGGCAATGCGCGTTGCGCTCGTGACCACCCATCTGCCCGTTAAGGCCATTCCTGATGCCATCACCCCGGCACTGCTGCGGGAGATCATCGGGATCCTGCATCATGACCTGCAAACCAAATTCGGCATCAAACAGCCACACGTTCTGGTTTGCGGCCTGAATCCGCATGCGGGAGAAGGTGGACACATGGGCACCGAAGAGATCGACACCATTATTCCGGTGCTTGAAGAAATGCGCGCTAAAGGGATGAATCTTAGCGGGCCGCTCCCTGCGGACACGCTTTTTCAGCCGAAATACCTGGATAATGCCGACGCCGTCCTCGCGATGTACCACGATCAGGGCCTGCCCGTGCTAAAATACCAGGGCTTTGGCCGCGGGGTGAATATCACCCTCGGTTTACCCTTTATTCGAACGTCCGTTGACCACGGTACTGCGCTGGATCTGGCAGGACAGGGGAAAGCGGATGTCGGCAGTTTTATTACGGCGCTTAATCTCGCCATCAAAATGATTGTTAATACTCAATGACTAATCGAGTCCATCAGGGCCACTTAGCCCGAAAACGCTTCGGGCAAAACTTCCTCAACGATCAGTTCGTGATCGAAAGCATTGTTTCGGCTATTAATCCGCAAAAAGGTCAGGCTATGGTCGAAATCGGTCCGGGCCTTGCTGCACTGACCGAGCCGGTAGGCGAACGCCTCGACGAGCTGACCGTCATCGAACTGGACCGCGATCTTGCCGCACGCCTGCAAACGCACCCGTTCCTCGGACCGAAGCTGACCATCTACCAGCAGGACGCCATGACCATGAACTTTGGCGAACTGTCGGAGAAAATGGGTCAGCCGCTGCGCGTCTTCGGCAACCTGCCGTACAACATCTCCACGCCGCTCATGTTCCACCTGTTTAGCTATACTGATGCCATTGCCGATATGCACTTCATGTTGCAAAAAGAGGTGGTTAACCGTCTGGTTGCAGGGCCGAACAGTAAAGCGTATGGTCGTTTAAGCGTGATGGCACAATATTACTGTAACGTGATCCCGGTACTCGAAGTGCCGCCGTCAGCGTTCACACCACCACCGAAAGTGGATTCAGCGGTTGTGCGCCTTGTGCCACATAAAACGAAACCCTATCCGGTTAAAGATCTGCGTGTCCTCAGCCGCATTACCACAGAAGCCTTTAACCAGCGCCGTAAAACGATCCGTAACAGCCTGAGCAATTCATTTACCGTTGAGGTGTTAGCCGAGCTGGGGATCGACCCGTCAATGCGTGCGGAGAACATTTCCGTAGAGCAGTACTGCAAGCTGGCTAATTACATCAGCGAAAATGCGCCGCCGAAGGAGAGTTAAGCCATGATTGATTCGCCCCGCGTATGTGTCCATGTACAAAGCGTCTATGTTGAATCGCAATCCTCACCCGATGAAGAGCGTTTTGTCTTTGCTTACACCGTGACCATTCGCAATCTGGGGCGGATGCCCGTGCAGCTGCGCGGGCGCTACTGGCTTATCACCAACGGCAATGGCCGCGAAATTGAAGTTCAGGGTGAAGGTGTCGTGGGCGAACAGCCCCACATCGCCCCTGGCGAAGAGTACCAGTACACCAGCGGTGCGGTGATTGAAACGCCGCTGGGTACCATGCAAGGCCATTACGAAATGGTCGACGTCGATGGCAATGTGTTCCGCGTTGCTATTCCTGTGTTCCGTCTCGCCGTAACCACACTCATTCATTAATCTAATGTCTACATATCTGATTGGCGACGTTCACGGTTGCTACGATGAACTGATCGCATTGTTAAAACAGGTCGACTTTACGCCAGGGCAGGACACCCTCTGGCTGACGGGCGATTTAGTCGCGCGCGGCCCGGGCTCGCTTGAGGTTTTACGTTTCGTCAAATCGCTGGGCGATAGCGTGCGCATGGTGCTGGGCAATCACGATCTCCATCTGCTGGCCGTGTTTGCCGGGATCAGCCGCAACAAGCCTAAAGATCGCCTCACTCCGCTGCTGGAAGCGCCAGACGCGGACGATCTGATTAACTGGCTGCGCCGTCAGCCCTTGTTGCAGGTCGACGAGGATAAAAAACTGGTCATGGCCCATGCCGGGATCACCCCGCAATGGGATCTTGAGACGGCAAAAACCTGTGCGCGTGACGTAGAAGCGGTACTGGCGAGCGACTCGTATCCCTTCTTCCTGGATGCCATGTACGGCGATATGCCGAACCACTGGAGCGAAGAGCTCAGCGGTCTGGCCCGCCTGCGCTTTATCACCAATGCGTTCACCCGCATGCGATTCTGCTTCCCGAACGGGCAGCTGGACATGTATTCCAAGGAAACGCCGGAAAGCGCGCCTGCCCCCCTCAAACCGTGGTTTGCCATTCCGGGGCCGGTAACAACCGAATATAGCATAGCGTTTGGTCACTGGGCGGCACTGGAGGGCAAAGGCATGCCAGAGGGTATCTACGGTCTGGATACCGGCTGCTGCTGGGGAGGCAAGTTAACCTGCTTACGCTGGGAAGATAAAGCTTACTTTGTGCAGCCATCCAACCGACAGCAGGACTCAGGGGAGAGTGAGGCCGTCGCCTCCTGATGAATCCCCCTCACCCAGGGTGAGGGGGAAAAACTTAACGACGTTCCAGAATCTCGAAGCAGTAGCTGTGGGAGTTCTGCGCATCGGCGTCGTGGAATTCACTGAATACGGATTCCCACTCGTCCGGATCGTAATCCGGGAAATGGGTATCCCCTTCTACTTCCGCATCAATGTGGGTCAGATACAGCTTCTGCGCTTTAGGCAGGAACTGCTCATACACACGACCACCGCCGATCACCATGATCTCTTCGGCATCACCGCAGGCAGCAATCGCTTCATCTACGGACTTAACCCATTCGACGCGATCGTCAGTACCCGGCTGGCTACTGATAACGATATTCTTACGGCCCGGCAATGGACGACCAATCGACTCCCAGGTCAGGCGGCCCATCACTACCGGCTTGTTTAACGTCGTACGTTTAAACCATGCGAGATCGGCAGGCAGGTTCCACGGCATGGCATTTTCCATACCGATAACGCGGTCTACCGCCAGCGCTGCAATCAGACTGATCATTGAAAATTTCCCGGATGCAAAAAATTGCCGCCACTATACGGAAAGCTTAATCTTTCGTCGACTGGCGGCAGAGTAAAGATACAGAAATTTTTTAATATTGCTGGCAACGCCACTTCACACTGAAGGTTTACTCTCGGGCTCGTCAGCCGGATCGCCGGTATGCTTGCCCTCTTCCGTGCCCTGCCAGCCATGACGCTGGATCAGCGACAGATGATTACGGTCCTCATTGATGATTTCCGTCAGCATCGCACTGGTGCGTTTAAACACCGCCGCCCGCTCCGTGGCCGTGCTGCCTGCCATCGCCGCCATCTCTTCCACCATCCCGGTGTTAAATCGGCGGAACAGATCCGCACGTTCGCGCGCTTCATACGCCCCGAGCCCCAGATTCTCGAGCGCCATACGCCCGGATTTCAGCGCACCTTCGAATGTTTCACGCTCGGGTGCCTCAACGCCTGCCTGACGTAGTCGGATGTAATGATCCACATCGCGCGCGCGGGAAATGATCGTCAGCGCCGGGAAATGTTCTTTTACCAGCTCCACCATCTGTATGCTGGTCTCCGGATCGTCAATGGCGTTAATCAACACCTCCGCTTTTGCGGCCCCCGCGGATTCCAGCAGATCGACACGGGTGGCATCACCGTAAAACACTTTCATATCAAATTTACGCAGCGTATCGACATGGTCGGGATCGTGGTCGAGGATGACCATTTTCACCCCACTCGACAGCAGCAAACGCCCTACGATCTGTCCGTAGCGACCAAAACCAGCGATGATCACGCGTGGTTGCTCCTCGTCGATTTCATCGGCTTCGCGCTCCTGATCGCTACCCGATTTTTCGAGGCGAGTCAGCACCACCAGCAGAACAGGTGTTGCCGCCATCGAGAGTGCGACCGCCAGCGTCAGCGCTTTTGCCCACTCAGGATCCAGCACGTTTGCCATCTGCGCGGCGCCAAAGACCACGAACGCAAATTCACTCCCCTGCCCCAGCAGTACGGCAAACCAGCTGCGCTGTTTACCCGGCACATTTAAAGGCCGCGCAATCAGCCACAGCATTGCCATTTTAATGACCAGGAAACCGACCAGCAGGATGATAATCCGCAGCGGGTGTGTGACCAGCGTGCCGAAGTCGACGGACATCCCCACGCCGATGAAAAACAGTCCCAGCAGCAACCCTTTGAACGGCTCAATATCGCTTTCCAGCGCGTGCCGGTATTCAGAGCTTGCCAGCAGAACGCCCGCAAGGAACGCCCCCATCGCCATCGACAGCCCGGCTTCTTCCAGCAGCAAACCAAAACCAAAGACCAGGAACAGTGCCACGGCGCTGAACACTTCGCGCAGACCCGAGCGGGCGACAAAACGCAGCAGCGGACGGGTCACGTAGCGGCCCAGCAGGACCACCAGTGCCAGCGCCCCTACAACCTTCAGTGCCGACAGCGCGAACGCGCCCAGCGTCGTGGAGGAGCCGCTTGCCGCCAGCAACGGGATCATCGCCACCAGCGGAATCGCCGCTATATCCTGGAACAGCAGCACCGAGAACGCACTGCGCCCCATCTGGGAGACCGTCAGGTTTCGCTCGTTCATCGCCTGCATGGCAATGGCCGTCGAGGAGAGTGCCAGCGTCATGCCGATGAGCTCAGCCACTTTCCAGTCCATTCCCAGCAGGATGCAGAACCCGCCCAGCAGCAAGCCGCAGGCCACCATCTGCAATGCCCCACCGCCAAATACCGAGGCGCGAAGTTTCCACAGGCGCTGCGGATCGAGCTCCAGACCAATCACAAACAGCATCAGCACAACACCGATTTCAGCGAAATGGAGAATCGCCTCTGCATCCGTAACCAGACGAAAACCCCACGGCCCAATGACGCAGCCCGCAATCAGGTAGCCGAGAACCGAGCCCAGCCCCAGGCGTACCGCCACGGGCACAATCAGCGCCGCCGCGCCGAGATAAATCAGCGCCTGTATCAGCGTATGGCTATCCATGGTGCGTCTCCTGCCACTCAAGTAAGCGTTGTTTGTAATGGCGAGCCTGCGCCTGCAGCGTTTCATCGTCGCAGACAAACGTGCAGTGCATCGCAAAAGGTGGGATCCAGTTCAAACCACAATAGAGTGCAGTGGCCTGTAGCGGCTGGGCCAGCACGTCAAACCCCGGGAAAGAACCAATATCAAAGTGGCTTTCTCCTCCGCCAGTGGTCACCGCCCACATCAGGCTTTTCCCTTTTAGCGCATTGCCATTGTGGCCATACGCCCAACCGTGGGAGAAGACTTTATCAATCCAGAGTTTCAGGAGCGGAGGCGTGCTGTACCACTGCATTGGATGCTGCCAGATAATCAGATCGGCACGGGAGAGCGCGTCCTGTTCAGCAGCGATATCGATATTAAAATCGGGATAAAGTTGATAGAGAGAACGTATCTCTACGTTATCAAGCGTCCTTACCTGCTCAAGCATCCGCTTATTCGCATGCGAGTGCTGCGGATAAGGGTGCGCGTAAATTATGAGTATCATCAAATGACCTGTCTTCTTCTCTTCTTGTAGCAGTGAGTGTAGACAGTTAACCCGCCCGGTGAAAGGGTCAACAGGCCGCGTAAAGGTAAAACGCAACTATTGGCAACCCTCCTTCCTGGCGGGTATAGCAGACCTCAAACCAACAAAAATAACTGTTATCAGATGATATTTGAAATGAATAATTAAGCGCCAAAGCATATTGGCAAGTAATCAATTAAGAAAATATAAAATGATTCTTTAGCAAAATGATCTATACATAACACATTGAAAAAATAATAATTTTACGCTTTTTATCGTTGAATCATTCTTTTAAGTAGCCCAGAAGCGCTATTTTAAGTCATTAATTAGCGCCACTTCTTTTCAAATGGACGTGTAAATGCGCAACAAAATATTCAAATTAAACAAGACCACAAAAACTCTGGGAAATATATTTCCTGCTTTACTTATATTCACACCGGTAGTGGCCTTCGCTGGAACTATTAGCCAGTCAACCTCAGTACCCCAGGATTTTTCCGCTGATGCAGAATACGTGATAAATAAAGATGTCACCATTTCCTCCGCAGGAAGCGAGAGTGCCGTATCGGTCACAGGCATCAATGTCACATCCACGACCAACAAAGGTAATATTTCCGGAAAAGGGAATGGATTAGATATTAATACCGGGGCTCAGCGAGTCATTATTCATAATGAAAGCGGTGCAACCATTTCCTCTACAACAGCCAATGCCGTAAATGTTCAGTCAATGCTTGGCGATCTAAACAATGATGGAAACATCACAGGCACAGAGAATGGCGTGTTCGTCAGTGAAAGCTCTTCAGCCGTCAATATCGCTAACACTGACACAGGCATAATCAGAGGAAACACAGGCCTGAGTTCTCAGATTGGTGTGGGAATAAATAATAGCGGAAAAATAACGGGTACAAACGGCGATGGTATCAGCCTGAGCGATGGTAATACCAAAATTATTAATACCGGCACCTTAGAGGGAACGCAGTACGGTATCAACGTCACGGACACGTCGAAAGCGGACATCACAAACAGTGGCGCGATTAGTGGCGATACGACAGCTATTATGTTTGCCAGCACGAAAAATAATACGCTGGTACTGAACACAGGATCGTCACTCAAAGGAGATGTCATCTCCACCGCGTCAAAAGGCAACACGCTTTCACTGGTTGGTACGGGCACAGAAGACAGCAATTTCATCGGACTGAAGGAAGGGGATGGCTTTGCGTCAGTAAAAATGGATGGTGAAAAGTGGACGCTGTCAGGCAATATAGACATTATCGGCGCAGATGACTCTTTACAGGTCAACAGCGGTGATTTAGTCCTGTCAGGCGCCGTCGCGAATGCCGGTAATACCCTCGTTGCAAAAGATGCCTCTCTCCAGCTTGGTGATGGCAAGAACACCGCCACGCTGAGCGGTGGCCTGACCAACAACGGCACCGTTATTTTTAATCAGGGCAGTTCCTCCACATTCACCACCGGCATTACCGGCAGCGGTAATGTCGAAAAAGCAGATTCAAACACCCTGACGCTCTCCGGCAATAATAGCTACACGGGAAATACCGTTCTGCATAACGGTACGACGCTGATCGCCAGTGGTGCAACGCTCGGCGTGAAAGGCAGTAACGCCACCGTCACCGTTGAAAATGGTGCAGCGTTTGCCACGGCAGGTGAAGTGAATAACAACATTGATATCCTGACCGGCGGTACGCTGGCGGCATGGAATGCGATTCAGGGTAACACGACCCTGAGCGTTTCAGGTATCGATACGGTCAACGGCAACGTTACCAACGGTGGCACGCTGCTACTCGGCGCGGCCAATAACAGTGTTGGCAACAATTTCATAATAAACGGCGACTACACGGGTTCTTCTGGTAGCCAGATCGTAATGAACAGCAGCCTCGGCGAAGATAACGCACCAACCGACCACCTCACCATTACGGGCAGCAGCTTCGGTCAGTCCCAGGTTAATGTTAGTAATATGGGCGGTCTGGGCGCTCAAACGGTAAACGGTATGGAAATTGTGAGCGTCGGTGGCAGTTCTGAAGCCCAACTGACGCTGGCAGCACCGGTTGTTGCCGGGGCGTATGAATACAATCTGTATCAGCACGGCGACGGCAACTGGTATCTGGAATCGAAGGCGACGCCATCAGATGAGCCGGCAGACGATAATGATGACGGCGGAAACACCGACGGTGACAATACCGATAACGGTGGTAATACCGATAACGGCGACAATACCGACAACGGCGACAATACCGACAACGGTGGCAATACCGATACCGATGGCAACACGGATAACGGCGGTAATAGCGATAACGGTGGTAATAGCGATAACGGTGGCAACTCAGCCCCTGAAGTTATGGCCCCTGAAGTTGGCGCTTACTTAGGCAACTACCTTGCTGCCCAGGGTATGTTCCTGCACAAGCGTGACGATCGCGATCAAATCACCTTCCGCAATGAAGACGATCTGAACACCTGGATGTACGTTAAGGGGCGTTATCACGAGAACGACGCGGGTGGCGATAAAGTCAGCTACGACACCACCACGACCGTTCTGCAAGTCGGCAGCGATTTCATGAGCAAGCCAATGGACAATGGGATCCTGCGTGCCGGTGGCATGTTCGGTGCTGGCCAGGCGAAGACGCATTCGGATGCGAAGCACAACGTGCGTGATGCTCAAGGCAAGGTGGATGGTTTCAATGTTGGGGTGTATGCCACCTGGCAGGAAGATCAGAAATTACGTCTGGGCAGCTACATTGATACCTGGGCCGCTTATAGCTGGTACAACAATAAAGTGACCAGCAACCGCAATGATGAAGACTACGACAGCGAAGGCTTCGCTGCGTCTGTCGAAGTTGGCCACGCGTGGGTTATCCCGTCAGAAAACGCGCGTACCTGGAAGATCGAGCCGCAGGCGCAGGTGATCTACAGCTATCTCGATCAGGAAAATCATACCGATCGCGACGGCGTACGCGTAACGACCCTGGACAACGACAGCATCTTTGGTCGTCTGGGCGTTAAGTCCAGCTACTTCGAGCAGAAGGACGTGAAAGCCTGGCAGCCGTACGTTGCGGTGAACTGGCTGAAAGGGGCAGGCCAAAACGATCTGGCGTTTAATGATGAAACCGTGAGCAACGATACGCCGGAAGATCGTGGTCAGTTAGAACTGGGCGTCACCGGCAACCTGAACGAAACCACGACGCTTTCGCTGCGCGCCAGCGGCGAATGGGGTGAGAACAGCTATGCTGCCTATGGCGGCCATATCCTGCTGAACCACCGCTGGTAATCGTCCAGCAAAAGCGAAAAGCCGTGGCATTTGCCACGGCTTTTTTTTTAGTTATCCAGCTCGCCCATGGATTTCACCTGGTCACGGTTAATCTGCTCTGTTTGACCGGTTTCGGCGTTCTTGTACGACACCAGTCCGGTGTCATCATCTACCTGCGGTTTCCCGTCAGTCACGATGGTTTTGCCATCGGTGGTTTTGACTGCCTGGTTAGACGAACAGCCTGCTACGGTAAACAGTGCAGTGGCAGCCAGAACGGAAGCGATCAGTAATTTATTTTGCATGGTGTTTTCCCCTGCTCTCAGATGAATTTCGTTATCGACCTAACCATTTTAGGCTAACTGACTGAAAGCGGATGGAAAACCAGAAGGTTCTGAAGAGGGGAAGAATGCCCGGCAACCGAATGGCACCGGGCATTTTGTCTTACTTGTTAATCTGCGCGTGCATTTCCTGCACTGAAATCACCTTCTCGGTGGCATCCGCGTTCAGCGCCATAGCCGTTGCGAAACCGCCGTTCAGGGTAGTGTCGTAGTGCACTTTGTACTGCAGCGCGCTGCGGCGAATCAGCTTGGAGTCTTCAATCGCCTGACGGCCTGCGGTGGTGTTGATGATGTAGGTGTATTCGCCATTCTTGATACGGTCCTGAATGTGCGGACGACCTTCATGCACCTTGTTCACCAGGCGCGGGTTGATACCGGCTTCACCCAGCACAATCGCCGTACCGTGAGTTGCATCCAGCTCGAAGCCCTGTTTCAGCAGCTTGGCCGCCAGGTCAACCACGCGCTCTTTATCGCCTTCGCGAACGGAGAGCAGCGCACGGCCTGATTTTCTCATGGTGGAGCTACTGCCGAGCTGCGCTTTCGCGAACGCTTCAGCGAAGGTGCGGCCCACGCCCATCACTTCCCCGGTAGAGCGCATTTCTGGCCCTAACAGCGGGTCAACGCCCGGGAATTTGTTGAACGGCAGCACCACTTCTTTCACCGAGTAGTACGGTGGAATGATCTCTTTGGTCACGCCCTGCTGCGCCAGCGTCTGGCCCGCCATCACGCGCGCCGCCACTTTCGCCAGCGGAATACCGGTGGCTTTGGAGACGAACGGGACGGTACGTGCCGCACGCGGGTTCACTTCAATCAGGTAGACTTCGTTGTCTTTCACCGCGAACTGGACGTTCATCAGACCGCGAACCTGCAGTTCAAAGGCCAGCTTCTGCACCTGCTGACGCATCACATCCTGAATTTCCTGGCTCAGGGTGTAGGCTGGCAGAGAACAGGCTGAGTCACCGGAGTGCACGCCCGCCTGCTCGATATGCTCCATGATGCCGCCAATCAGCACCATTTCGCCGTCGCAGATGGCGTCAACGTCCACCTCTACCGCGTCGTCGAGGAAGCGGTCGAGCAGCACTGGCGCATCGTTAGAAACGCTCACCGCCGTCTGGAAGTAGCGACGCAGGTCAGCTTCGTCATACACGATTTCCATCGCGCGGCCGCCCAGGACGTAAGAAGGACGCACCACCAGCGGATAGCCAATCTCTTTCGCCTTCTCAACGGCCATCTCAATGGCGGTGACGGTGGCGTTGGCTGGCTGTTTCAGCTTCAGACGGTCAACCGCCTGCTGGAAACGCTCGCGGTCTTCCGCACGGTCAATCGCATCCGGGCTGGTACCGATAACCGGTACGCCTGCGGCTTCCAGCGCACGTGCCAGCTTCAGCGGAGTCTGGCCACCGTACTGCACGATAACGCCTTTTGGCTTCTCAATGCGCACGATTTCCAGCACGTCTTCCAGAGTAACCGGCTCGAAGTAGAGGCGGTCGGAGGTGTCGTAGTCGGTTGAGACCGTTTCCGGGTTACAGTTGACCATGATGGTCTCGTAACCGTCTTCGCGCAGCGCCAGCGAGGCGTGTACGCAGCAGTAGTCAAACTCAATGCCCTGGCCGATACGGTTTGGACCGCCGCCCAGCACCATAATCTTGTCGCGGTCGACGGACGGGTTCGCTTCACACTCGTCTTCATAGGTGGAGTACATGTACGCGGTGTCGGTGGAGAACTCCGCCGCACAGGTGTCCACGCGCTTGTAAACCGGGTGCAGGTCATACTGGTCACGCAGCTTGCGGATTTCCGCTTCACGTACGCCCGCCAGCTTGGCCAGACGCGCATCGGCGAAACCTTTACGCTTCAGCATACGCAGGAAGTCTGCGTCCAGGCCATTGATGCCCAGCTCTGCCACTTTCTCTTCCAGACGCACCAGCTCTTCAATCTGCACCAGGAACCAGCGGTCAATGTTGGTCAGGTTGAATACGCCGTCGACTGACAGGCCAGCACGGAAGGCATCGGCGATGTACCAGATACGCTCTGCACCCGCATCTTTCAGTTCGCGGCGAATTTTGGTCAGTGCTTCCGGGTCTTCCAGGCTAACTTTCGGGTCAAAGCCGGTTGCACCCACTTCCAGGCCGCGCAGCGCTTTCTGCAGGGATTCCTGCTGCGTGCGGCCAATCGCCATCACTTCACCGACAGATTTCATCTGGGTGGTCAGACGGTCGTTCGCGCCGGCGAATTTCTCGAAGTTGAAGCGAGGAATTTTGGTGACGACGTAGTCGATGGACGGCTCGAAGGACGCAGGGGTGCGGCCACCGGTGATATCGTTCATCAGCTCATCGAGGGTGTAACCCACCGCCAGTTTCGCCGCCACTTTCGCAATCGGGAAGCCGGTCGCTTTGGAGGCCAGCGCGGAGGAACGGGACACGCGCGGGTTCATTTCGATAACAATCAGACGCCCCGTTTTCGGGTTCACCGAGAACTGCACGTTTGAGCCGCCGGTTTCCACGCCGATTTCACGCAGCACCGCCATCGAGGCGTTACGCATGATTTGGTACTCTTTGTCGGTCAGCGTCTGGGCTGGCGCAACGGTGATGGAGTCGCCGGTGTGGATACCCATCGCATCGAAGTTTTCGATGGAGCAGACGATGATGCAGTTGTCGTTTTTATCACGCACCACTTCCATCTCGTACTCTTTCCAGCCAATCAGCGATTCATCAATCAGCAGCTCTTTGGTTGGCGAGAGATCCAGACCGCGTTCGCAAATCTCTTCGAACTCTTCGCGGTTGTAGGCGATACCGCCGCCGGTCCCCCCCATGGTGAAGGATGGACGGATGATGCACGGATAGCCCACTTCAGCCGCAACGGCCAGCGCCTCCTCCATATTGTGCGCGATACCGGAACGCGCGGTGTCGAGGCCGATTTTTTTCATCGCCACGTCGAAGCGACGACGGTCTTCTGCTTTATCAATTGCATCGGCGGTCGCGCCAATCATGGTCACGCCGAACTCGGCCAGCACGCCCTGACGCTCCAGCTCGAGCGCACAGTTTAGCGCCGTCTGGCCACCCATGGTTGGCAGCACAGCATCCGGACGCTCTTTCTCAATGATTTTGCGTACCACTTCCCAGTGAATCGGCTCGATGTAGGTTGCATCCGCCATTTCCGGGTCGGTCATGATGGTCGCCGGGTTGGAGTTGACCAGGATAACGCGGTAACCCTCTTCACGCAGGGCTTTACATGCCTGCGCACCGGAGTAGTCAAATTCACAGGCCTGGCCGATAACAATCGGGCCAGCGCCAAGGATCAGGATGCTTTTTATGTCTGTACGTTTTGGCATGGTCTTCTCGGCTCCTGATTATTTAGCGGTCTTACGGTATTGCTCGATAAGTTCGATGAAGTGATCGAACAGCGGCGCGGCGTCGTGCGGGCCCGGGCTGGCTTCCGGGTGGCCCTGGAAGCTGAACGCTGGCTTATCGGTACGATGAATCCCTTGCAGGGTGCCATCGAACAGTGATTTATGCGTCACGCGCAGGTTAGCCGGCATTGACGCTTCATCGACGGCAAAACCGTGGTTCTGCGCGGTGATCATCACCGTGTTGTTATCAATATCTTTCACCGGGTGGTTACCACCGTGGTGGCCGAACTTCATCTTGATGGTGTTCGCACCGCTCGCCAGCGCCAGCAGCTGATGGCCGAGGCAGATGCCGAATACCGGGATGTCGGTTTCCAGGAAGGACTTGATGGCGTCGATAGCGTAGTCGCACGGTGCCGGGTCGCCAGGACCGTTAGAAAGGAAGATGCCATCCGGGTTCATCTTCAGTACGTCTTCGGCAGAGGTTTTCGCCGGAACCACCGTCAGACGGCAGCCGCGGTCAACCAGCATGCGAAGGATGTTGCGCTTGGCGCCGAAATCATAGGCCACCACGTGGAACGGCAGCTCGCTCTCTTTTTTCGCTTCTGGCAGGTCGCCTTCCAGCGTCCAGCTACCCTGCGTCCAGCTATAGGCTTCAGCGGTAGTCACTTCTTTCGCCAGGTCCATGCCGTTCAGACCCGGGAAGGCTTTCGCTTTTTCCAGCGCCAGCGTGGCATCGAGGTTATCACCCGCGATGATGCAGCCGTTCTGTGCACCCTTCTCGCGCAGCAGACGCGTTAACTTACGGGTATCGATATCAGCAATCGCCACGATGTTATGGCGCTTCAGGTAAGACGAGAGATCTTCAGTGCTGCGGAAGTTGCTGGCAATCAGCGGCAGGTCGCGGATGACCAGGCCTTGCGCATGTACCTGAGAAGATTCTTCGTCAGCCGCATTGGTGCCGACATTGCCGATATGAGGATAAGTAAGAGTAACGATTTGGCGAGAATAGGAAGGATCAGTGAGGATTTCTTGATAACCGGTCATTGAAGTATTGAAAACGACTTCCCCAACCGCCGAACCCGTTGCCCCTATGGCCCGACCGATAAACTGGGTTCCGTCTTCCAGAACCAATAGCGCTGACTTAATCAAAACACCCTCCAGAGAATATTCACTCACTTTATTTGCATATTAATTCATAACCATGTCATGAATCAATGCAAATGTGTTGCCAGCGGATTTTTGGCAAACGGCGGCATTCTGGAGATTTGGAGGCTAAAAGTCAACTTAAAACGGATATTTTGTTTATCCTTTTGCAAGCCTGGAGAGAGTAAAGCCACTTAAGCGACAAAAAGATCAGGTAAATCACTGTAGAAAACGCTTGCGTGCAGGGTTTAATGAAAAATTATTCGGCGAGGCAGCAAAAAGTGGACCAAATGGTCAAAATTTACATTCCAGTAACGAAAATAAGAGATAAAACTGCTTATTTTTAAGATTTAGACCAAGAATCACATCAAATGAGGTAAAATAAAAGGGCAATAAAATATTGCCCTATGCAATCAATATATTACGACTGCAATAACCACATCACGATGGGTAATAATGCTTACAGATTATTGAGATCAAGCACATCTCGCATATCAAAAAGGCCGCTCTTCTTGCCTTTCAGCCACAAAGCGGAACGCACTGCACCATTGGCAAACGTCATTCGGCTGGAAGCTTTATGCGTAATTTCGACGCGTTCGCCAATATCGGCGAACATCGCCGTATGTTCGCCGACGATGTCACCCGCACGGACGGTAGCAAAACCAATCGTGCCCGGTACGCGTTCGCCGGTATGACCTTCGCGGGTATAGACCGCGCAGTCTTTTAAATCTTTATCGAGTGCATGAGCAATCGCTTCGCCCATCGCCAGCGCCGTGCCTGACGGCGCATCAACTTTGTAACGGTGGTGCGCTTCAACAATCTCAATGTCGGTGTAGTTGCCCATCACCTTCGCCGCCTTCTCCAGTAGCTTCAGCATGACGTTAACGCCCACGCTAAAGTTTGCCGCGAAGACAATCGCAATTTCTTTCGATGCATCCTGGATGGCCTGCTTACCTGCGTCGTCAAAACCGGTGGTGCCGATCACCATCCCCTTACCGTGCTGCCGGCAAAACGCCAGATGCGTCAGCGTCCCTTCCGGGCGGGTAAAATCGATAAATACATCGAAGTCATCCTTAACCGCTTCCAGGCTGCTCTGTATGGTGACGCCGGTCTTTCCTGCGCCCGCCAGTTCACCTGCATCGGCTCCCAACAGTGATGACCCTTCACGCTCCAGCGCCGCGCCCAGTGCCACGCCATCCATCTGAAGTGCCGCCTGAATCAGCTGACGGCCCATACGTCCACCCGCGCCCGCAATGGCGACACGGATCTGTGCATCATGCATAGTTATTCTCTTACGTTAAAATGATGTAAATCGTTTTCAGATTAACCAGCCTTCGCAAAGGCTGCCAACTGAAAACACCGATAATTAGAATTTAACGTGAAACAAACTTAAATATCAGTAAAAGACATGATTTTGTCGTCACGATAAAGTACGGGGCAAAAAAAAGGCCAGCACATGAGATGCTGGCCTTTCATCAGATAAGGGGTTATTCCACTTCGCGCGCATCGATACGCAGTTCTTTCGGGACCTCGAAAACAATGTTCTCTTCGCGTCCTTCGAGCGGAACCGCTTCGCCGCCGCCGAGTTCCTGCAGGCGGACAATGACGTTCTGCACCAGAATATCCGGCGCGGAAGCGCCTGCGGTCACGCCCACGCAGGCCGCATTTTTCACCCACGCTTCCTGAATATCCGTCGCGTCGTCGATCAGAAATGCCGCTTTACCCATACGCTGTGCCAGTTCGGCCAGACGGTTAGAGTTAGAGGAGTTTTTCGAGCCGACCACCAGCACCACATCCGCCTGTTCAGCCAGCGCGCGCACCGCTTCCTGACGGTTGGTGGTGGCGTAGCAGATATCGTCTTTACGCGGCCCGACGATCTTCGGGAAGCGCTGGCGCAGTGCGTCAATCACGTCAGAGGTATCGTCGACGGAGAGCGTCGTCTGGGTCATAAACGACAGACGGGCTTCGTTTTTGACGTTCAGCGTCAGGACATCTTCAGGCGACTCCACCAGGTACATGCCCCCTTCCGGGTTACTGTACTGCCCCATCGTGCCTTCGACTTCCGGATGACCCGCGTGGCCAATCAGAATCGACTCTTCACCACGACGGCTGGCGCGCGCCACTTCCATATGCACTTTCGTCACCAGCGGACAGGTGGCATCAAAGACCGTCAGATCGCGGCTTTTCGCTTCGTTACGGACGGCCTGAGAGACGCCGTGCGCGGAGAAGATCAGGATCGCGCCGTCCGGCACTTCGCTAATCTGCTCGATGAAAATAGCACCACGCTCGCGCAGGCTGTCGACCACGTAGCGGTTGTGCACCACTTCATGACGCACATAAATCGGCGCGCCGTAAATTTCCAGCGCGTTTTCAACAATGCTGATAGCGCGGTCTACACCGGCGCAGAAGCCGCGCGGGTTAGCCAACAGGATCTGCATTTCAGGCCTCCAGTGCTGGGTCAATCTCCAGCACTTCAACATCAAAATGAACGGTACGCCCGGCAAGCGGATGGTTGAAATCAACGGTAATGGAGTCACCGTTGATTTCGCGGATCACGCCAGGCATTTCGCTGCCGTCCATAGCGGTAAAGAGCATAATCGCCCCGATTTCCGGCTCACCCGCATCCATAAATTCGCGACGCGAGAAATACTGGATCAGATCCGGGCTTGGCACACCAAACGCAGCATCTGGCTCCAGCGAAAAGGCTTTTTTCTCGCCCTCTTTCAGGCCAAGAAGCTGCTGCTCAAGACCTTCAGACAGGGAGGTATCGCCAAGACGGAACAGGGCCGGTTTGCCGTTATTGCGGGTGGATTCAGCCGTGGAGCCATCATCCAGCTTCAGCGTGAAGTGGACGAGAACCGCGCTGTTGCTCTGTACGGATTTAGACATGCAAATTGCTCGCTTGTTTTGGGTCACCTGTTGCCCGGTGGCGCTACGCTTACCGGGCCTACGGGAGGCCACAAATTCTGTAGGCCGGGTAAGCGTAGCGCCACCCGGCATTGATGCTTACGCCTGCTCTTTCGCGGCCGGTTTCGGCAAGAAACCTTCCAGCACGATTAACGCCGCACCGATGCAAATTGCGCTATCGGCGAGGTTAAAGGTCGCGAAGTGCCAGTCGCCGACGTAGAAGTCGATCATATCGACCACAAAGCCGTGCCACAGGCGATCGAACAGATTGCCCAGCGCGCCGCCAATGATCAGCGCGTAGGCGATGTTATTCAGCTTTTGCGTTGCCTTCGAACGGTACATCAGCACTGCCAGTATGACGCAAATACCTAAAGCGATACCCGCGAAGAACCAGCGCTGCCAGCCACCGCTGTCAGCAAGGAAGCTAAACGCCGCACCGTAGTTACGTGCGTAGTGAAGGTTAAGCGACGGGAACAGCGGGACCGTCTCCCCCAGAGCAAAGTTCTGGAGGATCAGGAATTTGCTGCCCAGATCGATAATCAGCACTACCACAACCAGCCACAGCCAGCGCAGTCCTGTTGAACAGAGAGTTTTACTCATCAGGCAAACTTACGTTTTTCGCCGTCACCGGCGACGTTGCTTACACAGCGTCCGCAGATGTCTGCGTGTTCCGCCACCTGGCCGACATCCGTGGTGTAATGCCAGCAACGCGGGCATTTCTCACCGTCGGCTTTGCTCAGCGCGACTTTCAGTCCTTTGAGCAGCTCGCTCTGCTGAGCATCAGCAGAGGCCTCGGCATAATCCGCAACTTTCGCACCGGAGGTCAACAGGACAAATCGTAATTCATCACCCAGCGCGGTCAGTTTTGCCGCCAGCTCAGGTTCGGCGTACAGGGTGACTGCCGCTTCCAGAGAGCCGCCGACTTTCTTGTCCGCACGCGCCTGCTCGATAACCTTGTTCACTTCGCCACGCACTTTCAGCAGCTCGTCCCAGAAGGCATCGTTCATCGCTTCGGTGCTGGAGAGATCGAACAGACCTTCGTACCACTCGCCCGTGAAGACATATTTCTCACGGTCGCCTGGCAGGTAGCCCCAGATTTCATCTGCGGTGAAGGACATGATCGGCGCCATCCAGCGAACCAGCGCTTCAGCGATGTGGAACAGGGCGGTCTGGCAGCTACGACGCGCCACGCTGTCCGCTTTCGCGGTGTACTGGCGGTCTTTGATGATGTCGAGATAGAACGAGCCCATTTCGATGGAGCAGAAGCGCATCAGGCGCTGCACCACTTCGTGGAAATCATAAGACTCATAGGCTTTCAGGATATCGTCCTGCGCCGCTTTCGCACAGCCTACCGCCCAGCGGTCCAGCACGACCATCTCTTCCGGTTTCACCATGTCCTTCACTGGATCAAAACCGTTCAGGTTCGCCAGCAGGAAGCGCGCGGTGTTACGGATACGACGATAGCTGTCGGCAGCACGCTTCAGGATCTCGTCAGACACCGCCATTTCGCCGGTGTAGTCGGTAGAAGCCACCCACAGACGCAGGATGTCTGCGCCCAGCTTGTTCATCACATCCTGCGGAGAAACGGTGTTCCCGATGGATTTAGACATCTTACGACCCTGACCATCCACGGTGAAGCCGTGAGTCAGTACCTGGCGATAAGGTGCTTTACCTTTCATGGCGGTGGAGATCATCAGGGATGACATGAACCAGCCGCGGTGTTGGTCAGACCCTTCCAGATACATGTCGGCAGCGTGACCGGCAAACTCTGGACGCACGTCAACCACCGAAGCGTGGGTAGAACCAGAGTCGAACCACACGTCCAGGGTATCTGGCACTTTCTCGTAGTTGTCCGCGTCCGCGCCCAGGATGTCGCGGGCATCGAGATCCCACCACGCCTGAATGCCGTCAACTTCGACGCGCTTCGCCACTTCTTCCATCAGTTCCAGGGTATTCGGGTGCAGTTCCTGCGTCTCTTTATGCACGAACAGAGACATCGGCACGCCCCAGGTACGCTGACGGGAGATACACCAGTCAGGACGGTTAGCGACCATGGATTCGATACGCGCCTGGCCCCAGTCCGGGATCCACTGCACGCCTTTGATCTCTTTCAGAGACTGCTCACGCAGGCCTTTCTGATCCATGCTGACGAACCACTGCGGGGTTGCACGGAAGATGATCGGCGTCTTGTGACGCCAGCAGCATGGATAGCTGTGCTGCATTTTCTCAACGTGCAGCAGCGCGCCGCTGGTGCGCAGCATATCCACGATAATGTCGTTGGCTTTAAAGACGTTGATACCGTCCAGAGCCGGATAAGTACCAGACAGGTACGAGCCGTCCGGCCCCACTGGGTTAGCGATTTCCAGACCGTACTTCAGGCTGATGTTGTAGTCGTCAGGACCGTGACCACCGGCGGTGTGTACCGCACCGGTACCGGCTTCCAGCGTAACGTGGTCGCCCAAGATGGCCGGAACGTCGAAGCCCAGGAACGGGTGTTTGAAGCGCATCAGTTCCAGCGCGTCGCCTTTCACAGTGCCCAGCACGGTGTAGTCGGTGATGTTCGCGCGTTTCAGCACGCTCTCCACCAGATCTTTCGCCAGGATAACCGCGCGACCCTCAATCTGCACCAGCGCGTAGTCAAACTCACCGGACAGGGAGATTGCACGGTTGGCTGGCAGCGTCCACGGCGTGGTGGTCCAGATCACCAGCGAGACCGGGCCGTTAACGGAGGAGACGCCAAATTTGGCTTTCACCGCATCCTGATCGACAGCGTCGAACGCCACGTCGATAGAAGGCGAGGTTTTGTCGTAATACTCTACTTCGGCTTCTGCCAGCGCAGAACGGCAGTCCACGCACCAGTGCACCGGCTTCGCGCCTTTGTGCAGATGGCCGTTACCGATGATTTTGCCCAGCGCACGGATGATGTTGGCTTCAGTTTTGAAGTCCATAGTCAGGTACGGATGCGACCAGTCGCCCAATACACCCAGACGGATAAAGTCCGCACGCTGGCCGTCAACCTGCGTGGCAGCGTATTCGCGGCATTTTGCACGGAACTCAGCGGCGGTGAACTTCTCACCTGGCTTGCCAAACTCTTGCTCTACTTTCAGCTCGATTGGCAGACCGTGGCAGTCCCAGCCCGGAACGTAAGGCGAGTCATATCCCGCGAGCCCTTTGGACTTCACGATAATGTCTTTCAGAATCTTGTTTACAGAGTGACCAATATGAATGCTGCCATTCGCATAGGGAGGGCCATCATGCAGAATGAAGGTTTTTTTGCCTTTTTTGGCTGCACGAATGATGCCGTACAGGTCATCATCGGTCCAACGCGCCAGCATTCCCGGTTCACGCTTGGCGAGATCGCCGCGCATCGGGAACCCTGTTTCCGGCAAATTCAGGGTTGATTTATAGTCACTCATCAGATTCTCGGTTCCGTATTTATCACGTAGGCATTTAAGCCGGGTTCATAGCCCAAAAAACTCGCGGGCCGTCAATTCATCACGCGCAATCTGCGCTTTTAGTTCATCCAGTGAAGCAAATCGCTGCTCATTGCGTATTTTTTTACGCAGTATTACATCTATATGGCGACCATAAAGGTCCATTACAACGTCCAGCAGGTGCACTTCTAACTGTTGACGTACACCGGCGACAGTGGGACGCGTGCCAATGTTGGCAACGCCGTAAAACGGCTTATCGCCCAGTCCTGCCACTTCCACCGCATAGACCCCTTTAACCGGGGAAACCTGACGACGCAGCGGGATATTCGCCGTCGGGAAACCTATCGTGCGCCCCAGGGCGTCGCCATGCACGACGCGGCCTGAGATGGTAAACGGATGCCCCAGCAGCGTTTCTGCCGTATCCAGTTCATCATTCGCCAGCGCCTGACGCACCGCCGTGCTGCTGACGCGCACGCCGCCTTCACAGAAGGTCATCGCGCTGGTCACGTCAAAACCGTACTCCAGGCCCGCCTTCTGTAATAGCAAGAAATCGCCCTGCCGACCAGCGCCAAAGCGGAAATCATCCCCCACGGCGAGAAACTGTACGCCAAGACGCTTAACCAGCAGGTCGCTGACGAAATTTTGTGCTGTCAGTGCGGCAAAGCGACGATCGAAACGCACGCACAGCACGTAGTCCACGCCGGACTCTGCCAGGTAGCGCAGCTTCTCACGCAGGCGAGTGAGACGGGCGGGCGATTTATCCCCCGCAAACAGCTCCAGCGGTTGCGGTTCAAAAATCATCACCACCACGGGCAGGCCACGGGCCTCCCCCTCTTTACGCAATCCCTGCAACAGCGCCTGATGACCACGATGCACGCCGTCGAAATTACCAATAGTCAGCACGCACCCGTGTGGTGCGCTGCTGAGATTATGTATGCCGCGTATCAGCTTCATGTCTGGCTCAAAACAGTGAAAATCGCCAAAGTATACCTTGTACCGCGGTTAAGGTTAACCGGCGATTGTTCGCGCAAAACAGAAAGCCGTAATGATTTCATCAGGCTGACCTTTCACAGCGAAAAAATCTGCTCGTGAACTGCGATTTTTATGCCGAAAGGCTGTATTCACGAAAGACAAGCTGGTAGAATCCTGCGCCATCACTACGTAACGTAGCGTCGCTTTTTAACGGCGCTTATTTGCACAAATCCATTGACAAAAGAAGGCAAAGAGGGCATATTCCTCGGCCTTTGAATTGTCCACATAGATCATATTTGGGAGTTGGACTTGGCTAATATCAAATCAGCTAAGAAACGTGCCGTTCAGTCTGAAAAGGCTCGTAAGCACAACGCAAGCCGTCGCTCTATGATGCGTACTTTCATCAAGAAAGTATACGCAGCAATCGAAGCTGGCGACAAAGCTGCAGCGCAGAACGCATTTAACGAAATGCAACCAATCGTGGATCGTCAGGCTGCTAAAGGTCTGATCCACAAAAACAAAGCAGCGCGTCATAAAGCAAACCTGACCGCGCAGATCAACAAACTGGCTTAATCGCTACTTGTTGTTGCTTGTTTAAAGAACCCGCTTAACGCGGGTTTTTTTATGTCTTCAGATTGCCGGTGGCGTAAACAGCGCCGAGTAGTCACGGTTGCAGATTCGCTGCACCGCCGGGTGCTGAATCATTCTTTCGGCAAATATGGCGTGATACTCCTCCATCACGTTATCCACTCTGCCAATCTCCGTAATCTTGTTGTCTGAATAGAGATCGAGCACGTACAGCGTTGGCGCAACGAAGATGGCATTGTGCGCTTCGCCAAAGGCTTTCATCAGTGCCGCATCGTCGAATTCACCGAGGATCTCCACCTTCAGCCCTTGCGAGTTAAACCAGTTCAACAGCTTACGCCCGAGCATTGACCGCCTTCCCGGCACTAATAAGCGACGCTCTTCCAGACAGGCCGGGAAGGGTTTTTCCGGCGGTGGATTAATGCACCAGAAGCTGACACCGCATTCGCCAATCTTCACTGAGAACAGCCCTTCCTGCTGCGTGGAGTCGATGGGGCAGTCCGAGATAATCATATCCAGCTTATGCTGGCTCAGCTGTTCCAGCAGCATCTCGTGGGTGGATTCAAAGCAGCGCAGATGGATTTGTTCATCTTCCACCACCGCGGCATCCAGCACGCCGCTCACCAGCCGTTTGGACAGCGCATCCGCCACGCCGACGTCAAAGAGCAGGTTAGACTCTTTGCGATAGTTGACGATATCCAGCATCTCCTGGCTCAGGGTGAACATCTTGTCCGCATAGCGAAAGACCAGTTCCCCAAGTTCGCTTGGCTCAATCCCGCGGCCTTTACGCTTGAATAGCTTGCCCTGCAGGCGCTCTTCCAGCGCCTTGATTTGGCCGGTAATGGTCTGCGGCGTGAGATAGAGCGCCTCAGCCGCCCCCACCACCGAGCCCTGCTTGTAGACGTGCCAGAAGTAGTAAAGATGGTTGTAATTCAAATGAGACATAGCGTCTTCACTCCCTGAGTATGTAACGGGAGAAGGCTCATCTTCTCCCGGTTTCCGTTATGCCTGGACAGCCTGTCCGGGCAATTTCACCTTCAACAAGGTATAACCGATTACCGCGGCCAGTAATGACCCGATAAGAATGCCGAGCTTCGCCCAGACGATGAGTTCAGGGGCATTTGCGCCAAACGCCAGCGTCGAGATAAAGATCGACATGGTAAATCCAATACCACACAGCACGCCGACAGCCATAATCTGACCAAAGGTGGTGCCGTTCGGCAGCGATGCCAGCTTCATCTTCAGCGCCAGCCAGCAGAACAGGCTGATCCCCAGCGGTTTACCAATAAACAGCCCGGCAATAATGCCCAGCGGCAGGACAGACGTCAGCCCATCCAGCGTCACGCCCTGCAGGGAAACGCCGGCGTTAGCAAAGGCAAACAGTGGCAGGATCATAAAGGCGACCCACGGGTGAAGGACATGCTCAAGCTGTTTAGCAGGGGATTTACCCTCCTGCGGTTTTAGCGGCACAAAGAAGCCAACAATCACCCCGGCCAGCGTGGCATGCACGCCGGATTTCAATACCGCTGTCCAGAGTACCATCCCCACGAGGATGTAAATGCCGATGCGGCGGACATTGAAAATGTTCAGCAGCGCCAGGACCGCAATTGCGCCTGCCGCCACGCTCAGCGACAGAATCGACAGATCGCTGGTATAAAACAGCGCGATAATCACGATCGCGCCCAGATCATCAATGATCGCCAGCGCCATCAGGAAGATTTTCAACGCCATCGGCACGCGGCTACCGAGCAAGGCTAAGACACCGAGCGCAAACGCGATATCCGTTGCCGCCGGGATAGCCCACCCGTCACGCGCAACAGGATCCTGCCAGGTAAACGCAAGGAACAGCAGTGCCGGAACGACCATCCCGCCGATAGCAGCGATCACCGGAAAGGCGGCGCGCTGACGGCTGGCGAGGGAGCCCAACACCAGCTCCCGTTTGACCTCAAGCCCCACCAGCAGGAAGAACACCGCCATTAGCGCATCGTTGATCCACAGCAGCATGTTCTTGTTAATTTCCAGCGCCCCGACCTTCAGCTCAACGGGTGTTTCCAAAAATGCGTTATAGAGATCGCGCGTCATGCCCAGATTCGCCAGCACCATTGCGGCTGCCGCGGCAATAATCAGGATCACACCACCGGACGCCTCACTGCTAAAGAAACGGTGTAGTAATTTCATTTAAGTTCTCTCTTTTACAACAATACCTCGATAAAACCATAATACCAAGCCAAATAGCTCGGCAAAAACAGATTAATATTGAGTGTAGACTCAGTTTTAATGTTC
>NZ_JTLF01000345.1:0-3474 GCF_000798855.1 Enterobacter sp. ZOR0014
GAACATCTGGTCGGCGCGACGATTCTTCATGCTGTCGTTCGCAATGGACGTCTGCGCTGGCCGGTGTCCGATGAGATCCACGCGTTAAGCGATAAACCCGTGCTTAGCGTGCAGCGCCGCGCGAAATACCTGCTGCTGGAGCTGCCTGACGGCTGGATTATCATCCATCTGGGGATGTCCGGGAGCCTGCGCATCCTTACTGAAGAACTGCCCGCGGAAAAGCACGACCACGTCGATCTGGTGATGAGCAACGGCAAAGTGCTGCGTTACACCGACCCACGGCGCTTTGGCGCGTGGCTGTGGACTAAAGAGCTGGACGGGCACAATGTGCTGGCGCATCTGGGCCCGGAGCCGCTCTCAGACGCGTTTAATGCGGAATACCTGAAAGCGAAGTGCGCGAAGAAGAAGAGCCCGATTAAGCCCTGGCTGATGGATAACAAGCTGGTGGTCGGCGTGGGGAATATCTATGCCAGCGAATCGCTGTTTGCCGCCGGGATCCATCCCGATCGGCTGGCCTCTTCACTGTCGGCTCAGGAGTGCGAACTGCTGGTCAGAGTGATTAAAGCGGTATTGCTGCGCTCGATTGAGCAGGGCGGAACCACGCTGAAGGATTTCCTGCAAAGCGACGGCAAGCCGGGCTATTTTGCTCAGGAGCTGCAGGTGTATGGCCGTAAAGGTGAGCCATGCAGAGTCTGCGGAACGCCAGTTATTGCCACGAAGCATGCACAGCGCGCCACGTTCTACTGCCGTCAGTGTCAGAAATAGCGCTACTTTAGCTTTTCTAGCAACGCCTGGTGGACGTTTACCGGCAGGAAGTGGGTAACGTCCCCATGATGGCGAGCCACCTCTTTTACCAGCGTGGACGAGATAAACGACCACTCTTTGGACGGCATCAGGAATACGCTTTCCAGTTCCGGCATCAGGTGGCGGTTCATGTGCGCCAGCTGCATCTCATACTCGAAGTCTGCCACTGCGCGTAACCCGCGAATCAGGATGTTTGCCTGCTGGGCACGGGCGAAGTTTGCCATCAGGTCGCTGAAGCCCACTACCTCTACATTCGGCAGGTGCGCAATCGCAACGCGGGCAAGTGCAACACGCTCGTCGAGGTCAAACATGGGTTTCTTGCTGGGACTGGCGGCAATCGCCAGAATCACCGTGTCGAACATGCACGCCGCACGGGTGATGATATCAAGATGACCGTTGGTGATCGGATCGAAGGTACCCGGATAAATCGCTTTTGTGCTCATGGCTCACGTTTTCTCTGAGTAGCCGCGGCAGAGCGCCCACAGCTCGGTGTATTTGTTGAAAGTATACTGGGCATTCACCACCGCCAGTAACCAGCCCTGCTTACCGTCCAGCACCCCGCCACGCAGCAGCAACGTTTTCAGAAACGCGCCCAGCGTATGGGTGAAGATGCCGGTCAGCGTGGCCTTCTTGCCGCGCTGGTGGCGTTCCTGCGCCCACGCAGTGGCATAGCTGAGCTGTTTACGCTGGAAGCTGGCGAAATCGCGGCAGGTCAGGTGTAGCAAATCGCCCGTCAGGGGGATCTGCCGGGCGCTGTCGCAGGCCAGTGACTCGTGGACCAGGTTGTCGTTGTACTGATAGCGCTCGCGCTCATAGAGGCGCATTACGCGGTCAGGATACCAGCCGCTGTGGCGCATAAAACGGCCCAGGAAATAGTTACGACGGGCAATGCTGTAGACCGCTTCGGGCTGCGGCGCGGCAAGCACGGTCTGAATGGCTTGCTGGAGTTCCGGGGTGACACGCTCGTCGGTGTCGATCATCAACACGTAATCACCGGTAGCATACTTTTGCGCGCGCTGGCGCTGGATGCCATAGCCTTGCCAGTCCGTATTGATAAAGATCTTTGCACCCGCTGCGCGGGCAACGTCCACCGTGTTGTCCGTGCTGCCGGAGTCAAGGACGACGATTTCGTCAGCCCAGGCGATCGAAGCCAGGCAGTCCGGAAGCAGGTCGGCGGCGTTTTTGGCGATCATCACGACCGACAGACGCGTTGACATTAGTGGCTCCGCTGAGGCAGATAAGGTTGCAGAAGCTGCAGAAGACGGGTGAGTGCGCCCTGGTTCTGATGCAGCACTTCGACGGCATGGCGACCGTACCACAGACGATAATCTTCGTCCGTCAGAAGGGTCGACACCTCTTTGACGACGGAGTCCGCGTCGGTCACGGTAATTAAACCATCGGCCTGCTGCAATTTGGCGCAGATATCTTTGAAGTTAAACGTGTGCGGACCCATCAGCACCGGAATGGCGTGCGCAGCTGGCTCGAGCGGGTTATGGCCGCCGCGTTCCACCAGGCTGCCGCCGACAAAGGCGAGGTCGGCAATGCCGTACAGCAACATCAGCTCGCCCATCGTATCGCCAATCACCACCTGGGTGCTGCCGGAAGGGATCTCACCGCTGCTGCGCAAGGTGAAGCTGAAGCCGCCTTTCTGCACCATTTCACGGGCATCTTTAAAACGCTCCGGATGGCGGGGAACGAGGATCAGCAGTAAATCAGGGAATTTTTCCAGCAGCTTGCGGTGCGCCTGCAGGATGATCTCTTCTTCGCCATCATGGGTACTGGTTGCAATCCAGACCTGACGACGCGGGGCCCACTGGCGACGCAGCGTGATCGCGCGGGCGGCGAGTTCAGGGGTAACAGAAATATCAAATTTCAGGCTGCCCGTTACCGCAAGCTGGTTGCGTTTCAGGCCCAGCGCGATAAAGCGTGCGGCATCTTCTTCGTTTTGCGCGGCAATCAGGGTGATTTTGCTCAGGAGACGGCGCATAAATTTACCCAGCTTGCCGTAGCCTTTCGCCGAGCGCTCTGACAGGCGCGCGTTGGCAATCACCAGTGGAATTTTACGGGCATGCAGGGCGGAAATCATGTTCGGCCACAGTTCAGTTTCCATCACGATCACCAGTTTCGGGCGAACGGTATTCAGGAAACGATTCATGGCGCAGGGCAGATCGTAAGGGAGGTAGACGTGATGAACGTCTTTGCCAAAGGCGGATAACGCGCGCTCTGAGCCGGTCGGAGTCATCGTCGTGACGGTGATGGGCAGCGACGGGTAGCGGTGACGCAGGGCGCGAACCAGTGGGATCGCTGCCAGCGTTTCACCAACAGAAACGGAATGCAGCAGAATACCGTCCGGGGCGACTTTATTGCGGCAAAAGCCATAGCGCTCAGCCCAGCGTTTACGGTACGCAGGCGCTTTACGGCTACGAAGCAACAGTCTCAGCCACACCAGTGGCTGAATGATGTAGAGCAGGGCGGTATACAACAATTCCAAGCGATTATCCGTTTTTTAGTTTCGGCCGGGAAATTCTAAGCATTTAAGCGTGCTAAAGCTATCTCTTATGCCAGATACCGTTTTAAACGGAAGTAGCGTCGACCCAGACGCCAGCGCAAACGCGGACTTTTAGCACTTTTCCAGATAAGCTTCCAGATCCCGGTATCAAAGAACTCTTT
>NZ_JTLF01000367.1:0-5747 GCF_000798855.1 Enterobacter sp. ZOR0014
GAACATCATGGTCTTCTTCGCCTCATCCTTCATGTTGTCGAAGGTATGAATGATCCCCAGCCCCTCTTTGGCGATTTGCCAGTGGCAAGCCGGGATATTTTTCACTTTATCCGGGTAACGCTGGTTAATGGCGTCAAGCATCTGCAGGATTTTCATGTAATGACGGGCGGAGCGAATCAGCGTGTCGTCATTATCCGGAGTATGCGATACCGAAGCAGAGTGAATGTAGTAGTCATAAAAGCGTTCGCTGGTGTACTGAACGCGTTCCGCGGCAAGCAGCACTTCGGTCGTCCACGGAATATCCTGATGGCGAAGGCCGGGTTCAAAATGGAAACTGTGTTTACGAATAAAGTCGTGGCGATAGATGTTTAACCAGGTGACGTGCAGGAACTTTCGTGAATCCAGCGCCTTCTTTAACCACGCCGGGCCAGTCATGACATCCGTCGAGGCGAGTTTATCTTCAGGGAAAATAGGGCGAGAGGGTTTCTTGTTGTTTTCCCAGACGTAGTTCCCATTGCAGGTCGCGACATCCAAATCCTGCGTGACGGCCATATCCAGAAGACGCTGGTACATGCCCGGCTTGAAGACATCATCAATATCCGGGAAAGAGAGATATTGACCCGTTGCTACGGCCAGGCCGGTATTACGCGCGATGGATACGCCCTGATTTTGCTGCTCAATCACCTGCAACTGCGGCAGTTTTTCACGCCAGCTTTCGACGATCTGCATCGAACCGTCAGTAGAGCCGTCATTGACAATAATGACTTCCATGCTGTCGATGCGTTGATTTACAAGGCAGGTAAAGAACTGATCCAGAAAAGCTTCACCGTTATATACGGCAACCACCACGCTTAATAATGGCGCTGAATTTTGCATAAGAAACCTGATTATTTTTGATTGTCGACCAAAGCAATATATTGACGGCAAATGGCATTGATGCCGAACGACGCAATGGTTGCACCGCCAACGACCGGCGGGGAGGTATAAATATCGACCAGCGTTTTTGCCAGCGATTCGTCGTTTAACTCTGACAGCCCGCGCGCCAGGTCTCCCGTGAGGATTTCAGCGGGGCCTCCTGGACAATTTGTACTGACCGGCGGGGTCTGGCAGATAATGGATTCGACCAGCACATTACCAAAACCTTCGCAGTCAGAACTTAACACTAAGAGCCGCGCCCCTTTTATCCAGGGGTAGGGGTTGGCGTCGAATGGGCGGAAAACCGTTTTGTTTTCAATACCCAAATCTCTGGCAAGCTGCTGTAGTTTTTGGATTTTGGCGTCGGATCCATTGCCCATCATGACCAGTGTAGTGTCAAGTTGACTCAGTGCGAACGCACGTAAAAGCCGATCGTGACGTTTGTGCTCATGGAAGCGGCCAACATGAATGATGTAATCCCTCCCTTGCATTTCAAAGGGGGCATCAGCCAGACGCTGAATTTCAGGGATATCAAACGGGTTATGGATTACCGCTTTGCGTCGAAGAGTGAGCGCCAGCGTTTCTGAAAGATCTTTCAACACGGCGCCTGAAACAGCGACAACATTACGATTTTCGTAGGTATGACGAATTTTAAGATGCTTAAACCAGCGAGAAAGCCCGCGGCGATGGCGCAAATAGGAGAACGAGAACATGCCATGCACGCAAAACCAGACTTTATCGCGTTCCAGCGCACGGCAGTGTGCAACAATGCGGTCGGTTTTGTGCAAATGAGAGAACACAACGTCAAATTTTCCGCTGCGTTCAGCCCGCTCAATAGCCCGATCCAGCAGATGGGCGCGGCGTGGGATCTCCGTCAGCTTTCGCCACGGTTTTTTGCAGGTATCCTGAACAACCTGATAATCAATGCCTTCCGGGATGGCGTAATCGCACACTTTTCGCAGGGAGAAGAGAGAGACCTGATGTCCCATTTCTATCAATCCACTGGAAAGTGTAAGAACCGTTTTTTCAGCTCCCCCACCGGGTAAACCATCAATAATCATTAGGATGCGCATTTTTAATCCAGTAATTTTTGATAAAGCGAAATAAGCTGACTTGACAGTTTTTCGGGGGTGGCGTCTTTCACACGTTCCCGTGCCGCGCGTCCCATATTGTTATTTTTTTCCAGAGAAGGAATGGCGGATATCGCTTCCTTCAATGTGTTGATATCAAGGGCGTCGCAATAAAATCCGTTCTGGCCTTGCTGAATAAATTCAGCGCCTCCGCAACTCTCTGAAGTGATGACGGGTAAACCGCAGGCCATCGCTTCAAGAATGACGTTAGGAAAGGGATCATACAGCGTTGGCAACAGTAAACCATCGGATAGCTGATAAAAAGGAAGCGTTTCTTTTTGCATCCCCAGGAAACGGATTTGCCCTTCGCAGCGGAGTGAACGGGCAAGATCGCGATAACGACTTTCTGCTTTATCCTGTCCAACCACAATCAGCCATGCCGCTGTCCCAGCGATAGCACGTATGGCGCTGGCCAGGCCTTTTCGTTCGAACCCGGAGCCGACAAAACAGAACACCACGGCATCGGCTGGCAAACCAAATTGCTGACGCAGCGCGGCACGTTGCGCCTCCTGAGCCGGAACGAAGCGGCTGGAATCAATAGAATTATAAATTACATGTATTTTTTTTGCGTCAATATCAAAATTTTCGACAATTTCGCGTTTGATCATCTCCGCATTACAGATAACCGCTTTGAGTTCCGGTGCCTGGTACATCTCTCGTTCGGCATGCATCACATAGCGGTGATAGCGATCGACCATCAGCATCTTTGCACGCCAGGCGGGTAGAATGCGTGCACGCTGCAGTAGCCAGCGGCGGTGGACGCCATCGCCTGCGCGGTAGATGTCACAGCCCGGGATTCGCTCGTGGCTTTGCACAATATCAAACTGTTGTTGTTGCCACAGTTCACGTGCGGCATGAGCAAAACCACGCTCGCGGCTGATGCGGCCCCACTTTCGCGGATCGCAAATGTGGATATGCCAGTCGTCCTGCTTTTCTCCCTGCCATTCACGGGTGATGACATTCAGCTCAAGATTTTGGTTGCTTAACGCGGTGAGCGCGCGGGAGACGAACCGTTCCGCTCCGCCATCAGGACGATATTTTTGGCGCACAATAGCCAGACGATGGTGTTTCATGACAGATATCTCTTTGCAGCAGAGACGACAGCATCCACGGGAATGGCGTCGAGATAGCGCTCTTTAGTGTTGGTATCAATGGCGTCCGGATCGGGGAGCGGGCCGAAGTCGCCAGCCCAGATAACGTCGCCGTTGACCTGCCACGGAGACCAAAACGTCAGTTTGGAAGGGCCAAAGAGTGCCACGCAGGGCGTCTGCAGCGCGGCGGCCATATGCATCGGAACCGAATCAACCCCAATGAACAGGCAGGCATGATCGATCAGCGCTGCAAGCTGGCGCAGCGTTAATTGACCGGCCAGCGAGACGACGCCGGTCTTCGGGGACGCGGCGAGAATGCGATCGATCATCGCCATCTCTTTTTTATCCGGCCCGGCCGTGAGTACGACGGTATGCCCATCTTGCTGCAGCGCGGTAATCGTTTGCGCCATTTTGTCTTCATCCCAGCATTTGAAGAACCAGCGGGATGTTGGCTGAATCACGATATAGTTATCACTTACACCCTTTTTCTCCAGCTGTTGGCGGGCGAAGTGCCAGTCATCTGCGCTGTAGGCCATGGTGACGGCGGGCTGCGCCGCGACCTGTAATGGAGACAGAATGGAGAGGTTTTGCTCGACGGTGTGCAGAGACTGGTGATTTGCAACGGAGACTAAATCGCTGTGACAAAAACGCCAGAATGCATTGTTGCGTTTGTTAAAGGCAAATCCGAGACGAACCGGCGCGCCGGTGAAGCGGGTGACAATAGCGCTACGCCACTGATCGGCAAGGTTAATCACCAGATGATAATGTTGTTTCCTTAACGCACACAGCAACTGCCACTCTTTCTGTAGATGCTTGAGTGTGCCCAGGTGCTTCCATTTACGATCGATTCCATAAATGGTGCCAATTGCCGGATGCGCGGCGAGCATGTCGCGCGTTTCTTCATACAACAGCACATCAATTTGCGCGTGTGGCCAGTGTTGACGTAATGAATCAATGACGGGGGTGGTCAATAACATATCGCCATGATGGCGGAGTTTGATCAGTAAAATGCGCAAATCAGGCGTGTCAGGTAAGTTATTCATCATCATCTTATCGGCGTTGTACTGTTGGCAATTCTAATAGACCTGATAGCGACTTGCACTCTTTCTCCATAATCTCAGGAATTTCCCAGCAAGGGTTTACTGATGGTTTGGAGAGTGCGTAACATAGCGCTAACTTCCCTGTCTTGCGGACTCATTATGAAAAAACCCGCGTTTATCATCACGATTGATACTGAGGGCGATAATCTCTGGCAGAACCACCGCGTCATTAAAACGGAAAACGCGCGCTATCTGGCCCGGTTCCAGACGCTGTGTGAACGTTTCGGCTTTAAGCCCGTGTGGCTGACAAACTATGAGATGGCGATCGAGCCCGTTTTCATCGACTTCGCCAGGGACGTGATCGCTCGCGGCCAGGGGGAGGTGGGCATGCACCTCCACGCATGGAATAGCCCGCCTGAGCACGATCTCACGGGTGATGACTGGCGCTGGCAGCCTTATTTGATTGAATTTTCAGACGAGGTGATGCGCGAGAAAGTGCTGTTCATGACCCGCCTGCTGGAAGAGACGTTCCAGACCAAAATGTTAAGCCACCGCGCCGGGCGCTGGGCGTTTGATAGCCGTTATGCCGGGTTACTGATTGAGCTGGGGTATCAGGTTGATTGCTCGGTGACGCCGCGAGTGAACTGGCGCAATGCGAAGGGGGCTCCGCAAGGCCATGGTGGGACGGATTACCAACATTTTCCGGACCATGCATACTTTATTGACGTTAACGATATTTCCCGGGCGGGCACGAGCCCTTTACTCGAAGTGCCAATGAGCATTCAGTATAAACATCCTGCCTGGCTGAACGCGATCAAACAGGGTTACGATCGTCTTCGTGGTAAATACCGCTCACCTTCTGTGAACTGGTTACGTCCGACAGGTGGTAATGCGTCGCAGATGATTGAGGTTGCGCAGCAATGCCTTTCTCAGGGAAATGATTACGTCGAGTTTATGCTCCATTCGTCGGAATTTATGCCCGGGGGGAGTCCTACGTTTAAGGACGAGGCGGCGATCGAGGGGTTATACCAGGATCTGGAAGCGCTGTTTAGCTGGTTATCCGACAAGACGGTGGGGATGACGCTGGCGGAGTTTTATCAACACAAGAAAAAATAATGCCCGCATGGCGGGCATTATCACTTACTGGCGCTGTCTGGTTTGTGAAAAGAGTGTACTCAGCGCAAACACGGTGACAAAGAAGATGAGCGCCTCTGAGCTCAACAAAATGACGTCCGTCAGACCATAGAGCAATAAAAGAAGCATGGTCGTCAGCAGCAGACCATTTTTATTTTTAAGTGCGTACACGATCATCGAGATATAGAAAAAGAATAATATTACCAGCCCGGGGATCCCCTGAAGAGAGTATTTTTCAATGAACTCGTTGTGCAGATGAATCCGGGTAAATTCAAGCGCTGCCGCGAGATGTGGATGTCCATTTTTCACATATTGCTGTGACCAGACTTCGCGGTCTTCGACTGACTGCCCCATGGGGTGGGCAAGTCCGTTTTGAGCACCAATAATCCACATAGAAAAACGTGCACCGAGTGAGGTGGCGTCATATCCTTTTTGAT
>NZ_JTLF01000058.1:0-6165 GCF_000798855.1 Enterobacter sp. ZOR0014
CTTCCGGGCTTTATATCGTTGAAAACCGGCTAACAAATTAGCGGGTCAAGTCGTCGAAGAATTTTTTGACGCCATCAAAGAAGCTTTTGGAGCGCGGACTGTTTTTCTCGCCCGTTGGGCCGCCAAAGCTCTCCTGCAGCTCTTTCAGTAGCTGTTTCTGCTTGTCGTTCAGCCCCACTGGGGTTTCTACAACCACACGGCACAGCAGGTCGCCCTGAGCACCGCCGCGAACGGACTTCACGCCTTTACCGCGCATGCGGAACAGCTTACCGGTCTGGGTTTCGCCCGGGATCTTCAGATTGACGCGACCATCCAGGGTAGGCACTTCAATTTCACCACCGAGCGCCGCCATGGCGAAGTTGATCGGCACTTCACAGTACAGGTTGTTACCTTCACGCTCGAAGATGGCATGCTGCTTCACCTGAACCTGAACGTACAGATCGCCTGCCGGTGCGCCGTGCTCACCTGCTTCACCTTCACCTGCCAGACGGATGCGGTCGCCCGTATCCACGCCTGCCGGGATTTTGACGGACAGGGTCTTGGTTTTCTCAACGCGACCATGACCGTGGCATTTAGTGCACGGATCTTTAATCAGCGTACCGCGGCCATGACAGTGAGGACAGGCCTGCTGTACTGCGAAGAAGCCCTGACGCATCTGCACCTGACCGGAACCGTGACAGGTTGGACAGGTCTGCGGCTGGGTACCCGCTTTCGCGCCGCTGCCGTGGCACACGTCACACTCTTCCAGCGTCGGGATACGGATCTCTTTGGTGACACCGCGAACGGCCTCTTCCAGCGTCAGCTCCATGTTATAGCGCAGGTCTGCGCCGCGCGCTGCGCGCTGACGACCACGACCGCCGCCAAAGATATCGCCGAACACGTCGCCGAAGATGTCGCTGAAATCAGCACCGCCGCCAAAGCCGCCGCCACCGAATCCGCCGCCGCCCATGCCGCCCTGTTCAAAGGCTGCGTGGCCGTACTGGTCATAGGCCGCACGTTTTTGTGCATCGGTCAGGACTTCGTAGGCTTCTTTGATCTCTTTAAATTTTGCTTCAGCCTCTTTATCCCCCTGGTTGCGGTCCGGGTGGAATTTCATGGCCAGGCGCTTATACGCCTTTTTGATTTCACGCTCTTCCGCAGTTTTCGGAACGCCTAAAATCTCGTAATAGTCTTGCTTTGCCATTGGTTTTTTTAAGCCCCTTAACATGCGAGCACGGGCGTGGAGAGTTCTCCTACGCCCGTGCCGATTAATTACCCTGCATCAGGGCGATTATTTTTTGTCTTTAACTTCTTCGAACTCAGCGTCGACAACGTCGTCGTCTTTCGCGTTGTTCGCGGAAGCGTCAGCGCCCGCTTGCTGCTGCGCGTGCTGCTGCTGAGCAATTTCCATCAGCTTCTGGGAAGCCTGTGCCAGCTCCTGCATCTTCGCTTCGATATCCGCTTTGTCTTCGCCTTTCAGAGACGTTTCCAGCGCAGTCAGTGCAGCTTCGATAGCCGTTTTATCTTCCGCTGGCAGTTTGTCGCCCGCTTCTTCAACCTGCTTACGGGTGCTGTGCAGCAGATGGTCACCCTGGTTACGGGTCTGAACCAGCTCTTCGAACTTACGGTCAGATTCCGCGTTCGCTTCTGCTTCACGAACCATTTTCTGGATCTCTTCTTCGTTCAGACCGGAAGAAGCCTTAATGGTGATCTTCTGCTCTTTACCGCTGTTTTTGTCTTTCGCGGAAACGTGCAGGATACCGTCAGCATCGATATCGAAGGTCACTTCGATCTGCGGCATGCCGCGTGGTGCCGGGTTGATACCATCCAGGTTGAACTGACCCAGAGATTTGTTATCAGACGCACGTTTACGCTCACCCTGCAGCACATGGATGGTTACCGCAGACTGGTTGTCTTCAGCGGTAGAGAACACCTGGCTGTGCTTGGTCGGGATAGTGGTGTTTTTAGTGATCAGCGCAGTCATCACGCCGCCCATGGTTTCGATACCCAGAGACAGCGGGGTAACGTCCAGCAGCAGAACGTCTTTCACTTCACCGGTCAATACACCACCCTGAACGGCAGCACCGATAGCAACGGCTTCGTCCGGGTTAACATCTTTACGTGGCTCTTTACCGAAGAACTCAGCCACTTTCTTCTGGACCATTGGCATACGGGTCTGACCACCAACGAGGATAACGTCATTGATATCAGACACGGACAAGCCAGCATCCTGCAGAGCAACTTTCAGTGGCTCGATAGAACGGTTCACCAGGTCTTCGACCAGGCTTTCCAGTTTTGCACGGGTCACTTTGATGTTCATGTGTTTAGGACCGGTCGCATCTGCAGTAATGTACGGCAGGTTAACGTCGGTCTGCTGAGCGGAAGACAGTTCGATCTTCGCTTTCTCAGCGGCTTCTTTCAGGCGCTGCATTGCCAGCGGGTCGTTACGCAGGTCGATGCCCTGATCTTTCTTGAACTCGTCTACGAGGTAGTTGATCAGACGGGTATCGAAGTCTTCACCACCCAGGTGGGTATCACCGTTGGTTGCCAGAACTTCGAAGGTTTTTTCGCCGTCAACTTCGTCGATTTCGATAATAGAGATATCGAAGGTACCACCACCCAGGTCGTAAACCGCGATAGTGCGGTTGCCCACTTCTTTATCCAGACCGTAAGCCAGAGCCGCTGCGGTAGGTTCGTTGATGATACGTTTTACTTCCAGACCTGCAATACGGCCAGCATCTTTGGTAGCCTGACGCTGAGCATCGTTAAAGTAGGCAGGTACGGTGATAACGGCTTCAGTTACTGGCTCACCCAGGTAATCTTCAGCAGTCTTCTTCATTTTTTTCAGCACTTCAGCAGAGATCTGCGGTGGTGCAGTTTTGGTGCCTTTCACATCAAGCCATGCATCGCCGTTATCTGCTGCGATGATTTTGTAAGGCATGATAGAAACGTCACGCTGAACTTCTTCGTCCTGGAAGCGGCGGCCGATCAGGCGTTTAATCGCAAACAGGGTATTTTGCGGGTTTGTCACTGCCTGACGTTTAGCCGGCTGACCAACCAGAGTTTCACCATCCTGGGTATAAGCAATGATAGAAGGCGTGGTGCGATCGCCCTCGGCGTTCTCCAGCACGCGTGCAGTAGTGCCGTCCATAATCGCTACACAAGAGTTGGTCGTACCCAGGTCGATACCAATAATTTTACCCATCTAAACGTCTCCACTAAAAATTCAGTCAACATGTGGTTGTGTACCTGTAATAAGGGCAGAACGTGCTTTTTCAACTGCCCAGATTTGATTTTTTTCAGGTCCACACACTGCGGTTGACTACAAGATGGGGTCGCTACGGCATCCATCAAGGGGCAAGCGTAAAAAAATTTTTAATTTCACCCTGATGAGATCATAGACGGCATCGATTGCGCCCATTATGATGCCGCGCCCCGTCAGGGAGTAATGACGCGGGTTTAACCATTTCACCATATTAATGATGATTTTTTTGAGGACTTATGGGCAACACTAAGTTGGCTAATCCGGCTCCGCTGGGCCTGATGGGTTTTGGCATGACCACTATCCTGCTGAACCTGCACAACATCGGGATGTTCCCGATGGATGGCATTATCCTGGCGATGGGCATTTTTTACGGCGGCATCGCACAAATCTTCGCGGGTCTGCTGGAATATAAGAAAGGCAACACCTTCGGCTTAACCGCCTTCACCTCTTACGGCTCGTTCTGGCTGACGCTGGTCGCTATCCTGCTGATGCCTAAAATGGGTCTGGCAGACGCAGCGAATGCCCACTTCCTGGGCGTGTATCTGGGTCTGTGGGGCGTCTTCACCCTGTTCATGTTCTTCGGCACGCTGAAGGGGAACCGCGCGCTGCAGTTCGTCTTCCTGAGCCTGACCGTACTGTTCGCCCTGCTGGCCATCGGCCACCTGGTGGATAACGAAGGCATCGTACACGTTGCAGGCTGGATTGGCCTGGTATGCGGCGCAAGCGCTATCTACCTGGCCATGGGTGAAGTGCTGAACGAGCAGTTCGGCCGCACTATTCTACCGATTGGTGAAAAACACTGATTCGTCTGTCGTGCCCGCCTCGCGGGCACGATTTTCCCCTGACTGCCGAAGCCAAATCCCCAATACCAGCCCCATTAACGACAACGCCAGCACGTACCAGGCCGGCGCCAGGGGAGACACCCCCATTAATACCGTCACCGCAATCGGCGTCAGTCCGCCAAAGATGGCATACGAGACGTTGTAAGAAAATGAGATGCCGGTGAAGCGCACCTCAGGCGGAAACGCGCGTACCATCACATACGGTACCGCCCCGACAACGCCTACGCACAGGCCTACTACACCGTACAGCAGGAACAGCTGTTCAGGGTGGCTGCCTGCCAAATGGTAAAACGCCCAGCTTGATACGGCCAGTAACAGGCTGCCGACGATAAAGGTCACGCTGGCACCGAAGCGATCGACAGCCAGCCCGGCGGCAAGACAGCCAAAGCAAAGCATAATGGTCGCGATACTGTTCGCCTGTAACGTCACTGCCGGGGCGAACCCGTACTGTTTTTGCAGCCAGACCGGCGACATCAAAATCACCACCACGATGCCCGCCGAGAGCAGCCAGGTGAGCAGCATCGACACCACGACCGCTTTTTTATGGCGCACCACCACGGCTTTGACCGGCAACTCCTGAGCCAGCGCTTTGCGCTGCTGCATCTCAAGGAAAATCGGCGTCTCCTGCAACCAGCGACGCAGGTACATCGCCACCAGGCCAAACGCTCCGCCCAGCAGGAACGGTAAGCGCCAGCCCCAGTCGTGCACAGCCTGCTGCGTCATGCTGGTGTTTACAATGGTCGCAACGACGGAACCAAGCAAAATCCCCACCGTTAACCCCGCGGTTAAGGTGCCGCAGGCGATACCAATGCGGCGCGCCGGAACATGTTCCGCAACAAACACCCACGCCCCCGGTACCTCACCACCGATCGCCGCCCCCTGAAGAATACGCATCAGTAGCAGCAATAACGGGGCAACAATACCCATTGAGGCATAGGTTGGCAGCAGGCCAATCGCCAGCGTCGGCACGGCCATCAGCAGGATACTCAGGGTAAACATTTTCTTGCGCCCGACCAGATCGCCAAAGTGCGCCATCACAATGCCGCCCAGCGGACGTGCCAGATATCCGGCAGCAAAAATGCCGAAGGTTTGCACCTGTCGCAGCCATTCCGGGATATCCGCCGGGAAGAATAACTCCCCTACCACAGCGGCGAAGAAAACAAAGATGATGAAGTCGTAAAACTCCAGCGCGCCGCCCAGAGCGGCGAGCGTGAGGGTTTTGTAATCCTGTCGATTCAGAGGTCGGGTGTTATGTGACATAGCGAACCATTGTGCATGTTTTGTGGATTATTTTTTACAGCAATCGTAAAGAAAAAATTACTATATCGTAAATCCATTTACACGCCACTGCGGCTGACGCTAATGTCACATTTTAATTAATTTCAGGAGATTGTCTCGCGGCGGGCGCTTTTAGGACGAAATGCTGCTACCACTTTGTCGTCCGTCTCGACGTACGGTCCCTCCAGCAACTGTATACAATACGGTACACTTGCAAAGATGCCGTGGACGATGACGCTGCCATCCTCCGCTTTCAGTCCTTCCAGCGTCTCTTTGATGGACTTCGGCTGGCCCGGCAGGTTCAGAATCAGCGCCTGTTTGCGGATCACCCCCACCTGGCGAGACAAAATGGCCGTCGGGACAAAGTGTAGACTGATCTGACGCATCTGTTCACCGAAGCCTGGCATTTCACGATCGGCAATCGCCAGCGTCGCGTCCGGGGTAACATCGCGGCGCGCAGGGCCGGTTCCGCCCGTCGTCAGCACAAGGTGACAGCTCATTTCATCCACCAGCTCACACAGGGTCTGCTCGATGATTGGCTGTTCGTCCGGGATCAGGCGGGTCTGGATCTCAAACGGGGTGGTCAACGCGCTTGCCAGCCACTCTTCCAGAGCAGGGATGCCTTTATCCTGGTAAACGCCGCTGGAGGCGCGGTCGGAAATCGACACTAAGCCGATGCGTAAGGTATTCATATCCATTCCATTCAAAAAGTACTGATTAAAGGGAATGATACACGCAGAGGGGAAATTCAGACAGAGTACGAAAGAAGTAGCGTGACCGGGGACCCGGTCACGCAGAATG
>NZ_JTLF01000142.1:0-1891 GCF_000798855.1 Enterobacter sp. ZOR0014
ATATGATCATTAATAAAAAAAACGCCGCAATAAGCGGCGTTTGTTTCTCATTGACCAGAGCAGCGTTATTATTCGCCGATCTTGGTCCAGGTGTCACGCAGACCGACGGTACGGTTAAATACCGGTTTTTCCGCAGTGCTGTAACGGCTGTCCATGCAGAAGTAACCTTCACGCTCGAACTGGAACGCTTTTCCTGCTTCAGCTGTTTTCAGCGATGGCTCAGCATAACCCTGTTTGATCACCAGAGATTCCGGGTTGATCGTCGCCAGGAAGTCTTCCGCTGCACCCGGGTTAGGCACGCTGAACAGACGATCGTACAGACGGATTTCTACCGGCAGCGCGTGAGAAGCGCTTACCCAGTGGATAACGCCTTTCACCTTGCGACCATCGGCAGGATCTTTGCTCAGCGTTTCGGCATCGTATGAACAGAAGATGGTGGTGATATTCCCTTCTGCATCTTTCTCTACGCGCTCGGCTTTGATCACGTAGGCGTTACGCAGACGGACTTCTTTACCCAGCACCAGACGCTTGTACTGCTTGTTGGCTTCTTCACGGAAGTCAGCGCGGTCGATCCAGATTTCACCGCTGAACGGTACGTCACGGCTTCCCATTTCCGGTTTGTTCGGATGGTTAGGCATGGCAACCAGTTCACTCGCACCCTGAGGATAGTTTTCGATAACCAGTTTTACCGGGTCGATAACTGCCATCGCGCGCGGGGCATTTTCGTTGAGGTCTTCACGAATGCAGGACTCCAGCGACGCCATTTCAATGGTGTTGTCCTGCTTGGTCACGCCGATGCGCTTGCAGAACTCACGAATAGAAGCAGCGGTGTAGCCACGACGACGCAGACCAGAAATGGTCGGCATACGCGGGTCGTCCCAGCCCTCAACGTGCTTGTCAGTCACCAGCAGGTTCAGCTTACGCTTGGACATCACGGTGTATTCCAGATTCAGACGAGAGAACTCGTACTGACGCGGATGCACAGGGATGGTGATGTTATCCAGCACCCAGTCGTACAGGCGACGGTTGTCCTGGAACTCAAGCGTACACAGCGAGTGGGTAATGCCTTCCAGCGCATCGCTGATGCAGTGGGTGAAGTCGTACATCGGGTAGATGCACCACTTGTTACCGGTCTGGTGGTGTTCAGCAAACTTAATGCGGTACAGCACCGGATCGCGCATCACGATGAACGGAGAAGCCATGTCGATTTTGGCACGCAGACAGGCTTTGCCTTCTTCAAAGCCACCCGCACGCATTTTTTCAAACAGCGCCAGGTTCTCTTCCACGCTGCGATCGCGGAACGGACTGTTTTTGCCAGGCTGCGTCAGCGTACCGCGGTATTCACGGATTTCATCCGCGGACAGTTCATCGACGTACGCCAGACCTTTGTTGATCAGCTCAACCGCGTAAGCGTACAGCTGATCAAAATAGTCAGAGGAGTAGCAGATATCGCCAGACCAGTTGAAGCCCAGCCATTGCACGTCGTTCTTGATGGACTCAACGTATTCGATGTCTTCTTTTACTGGGTTGGTGTCATCGAAACGCAGGTTGCACTGCCCCTGATAGTCTTGCGCAATGCCAAAGTTCAGGCAGATGGATTTCGCATGACCAATATGCAGGTAGCCGTTCGGCTCCGGCGGGAAGCGGGTATGCACCGTGGTGTGCTTACCACTGGCCAGATCTTCATCGATGATCTGACGAATAAAGTTACTCGGGCGGGCTTCAGCCTCACTCATCGTGGATTCCTCAAAGCGTAAACAACGTATAACGGCATATGATCTTATAAGCCGGACGTAGTGACAACCCTTAGTTACGGAAAATACGTATCAGATGAAAATAATGGGGGCATTTGCTGCAAAAAAAAGCGGCGGAGGATATCCCCCGCCGCTTA
>NZ_JTLF01000045.1:0-52444 GCF_000798855.1 Enterobacter sp. ZOR0014
GCCACGGGATCGGTCAACCGATCCTTAACTGATCGGCATTACAACCTTTGGTTGCCGTTTTGCTTTAACCTGGCGCCACCCGGCTTTTTTACGCACTACTCTTCATAGTAGTTATAAATTCCCGCCGGCATCACCAGCGATGACGCCACCTCGTACGCTTTTTCGCGCCCGACCAGCAGGTCAATAATCTTCAAACCAAAATCAATCGCGGTGCCGGGGCCCTGGCTGGTCAGCAGGTTGACGCGTGGATCCCACACGACGCGTTTGTCCACCCACTGGTCTTCCGGGATGGTCTGCTTCAGACCGGGGTAGCCGGTCATATTGCCGATAGGGAAAATATCGTGCGGAACCAGCACTGTTCCGGCGGCGGCACAGATGGCGGCGACGATACGACCCGATAAATGGAACTGACGCACGGTCTCGACCAGCAGCGGGCTGTCGCGAAAATATTCCGCACCCTTCAGGCCACCGGGCAGGACGATGATGTCGTAATCCCCGTCGGCCACCTGCACAAGCGGCGCATCCGCAAGCAGTTTCACGCCGCGCGAGCAGGTCACCGCCAGACTGCCATCGCTGGCAACGCTGGCGACCGTCACCTCAATACCGCCGCGCACCATCAAATCAATGGTGGTGACCGCTTCTGTCTCTTCGCTACCAGGGGCGAGGCAGATCAGTGCCGACGCGCTCATATTCACTCTCCTTACGTTTAACCAGGTCATACAAACGGGCGTTTTCCGGCACGGCGATGCCATGTGCTCGGGCACGTTTTAGCAGATAGCCGGTAATGTAGTCGATTTCTGTGTGGCGTAATGCCCGGACATCCTGCAACATTGAGGAGATATTTTCTGCCGTACTCTCAATAACCTGCTCGACATAACCGCGCAAATCCTCTGCCGAGGTATGCAAGCCTTCCCGCTCAATGACCGACGCGACTTCAGCACACAGTGATGCAACCTCCTGCGGATGGTTTTTCAGCTCCCCGTTCGGGCAGTTCCACAGTGCCGTCAGCGGATTGATCACGCAGTTCACGGCCAGCTTGCGCCAGAGTTGAGGGCGAATAGTGTTATGCCAGGCGACGTCCGGCAACACCTTCTGCAGCACATCGGCAAGATAACTGTAGTCGCCATCCTGTGTTCTGGCCGGTCCCATATGGGTCACGCCGCTGGCGACGTGCACGATGATGTTGCCGTCGCGACGGGCTGCGTGCGTGGTTGTCGCCATCAGCAGGGGCTGCGGGACGCTTTTCAGCTCATCAATGGTCCCCATGCCGTTATGCAGCAGCAGTATAGGGGAAGTGGAGGGGAGTTGCGCAGCCAGCGTCTTCACCGCGTCTGAGACCTGCCACGCTTTAAGCGTTACCAGTAACAGGTCACTTTGCGCCAGGAAATCGGGATCGTTCGCGGTGAGGGATTCGTTAAAGATGCTTCCGTCTTCACCAATCAGGTTTACACTGCAATAGGGCTGGGGCACGCGCAGCCAGCCCTGAACCTCATGTCCGTGCTTGCACAGCGCGGTCAGCCATAGCTGACCAAGCGCTCCGCATCCGAGCACTGTAATTTTCATTGTTCCTCCTCACCTGCAACTGCGCCAGGTGTTACAGCTTAATTATACAGCTAAGCTTCTGTTGAGTTATGCCTCGTAGCGGGTATTATGCAACGCAACAAAAGTGAAGGGAGAAGAAAAGATGCCATCTTTCGATATTGTTTCCGAAGTTGATATCCAGGAAGTTCGCAACGGCGTTGAGAACGCAACCCGCGAAGTTGAGTCACGTTTCGATTTTCGTGGCGTTGAGGCGTCGTTTGAGCTGAACGACGCAAATAAGACCATTAAGGTGCTGAGCGAGTCTGATTTCCAGGTGAATCAGCTGCTCGACATTTTGCGCGCCAAGCTGTTAAAACGCGGCATTGAAGGGACCTCTCTGGATGTGCCGGAAGAGTTTGTGCACAGCGGTAAAACCTGGTTCGTTGAAGCTAAACTGAAGCAGGGCATTGAGAGCGCGGTGCAGAAGAAGATCGTGAAGCTCATTAAAGACAGCAAGCTGAAGGTGCAGGCGCAGATCCAGGGTGAAGAGATTCGCGTCACCGGCAAGTCCCGCGATGACCTGCAGTCCGTGATGGCGCTGGTGCGTGGCGGCGATCTGGGACAACCGTTCCAGTTTAAAAACTTCCGCGATTAATAGCAAAAAGCCCGGTTCAACCGGGCTTTTTCATGCTTTCAGGGCCTGCTCCACTTCGAAGCGGTTGGTCATTTTGCTGTCTATCTTGACGTAAGCGCTGCGCTCTTCCGGGACAATCAGGACCTCCGTCACACCCTCTTTTGCTTCCAGACGCTGTTTCAGCGCGTCGCTAATCTGAACATTATCCGGGATTTCTACCCGCAGGCTGCTCACGTAGCGCGGCTCTTTCATGGTACTGGCGACCAGCAGCCAGACTGTCGCCAGCAGTGCGCCCGCGAGAAACACGGTTTGAGAGTCAAACAGACCGTCCACCCAGCCGCCAAGCGAGCCGCCAATGGCCACGCCGAGGAACTGGCTGGTGGAGTAGATGCCCATCGCCGTGCCTTTGTAACCGGCAGGGGACTCTTTGCTGATCAGCGACGGCAGCAGGGCTTCCATCAGGTTAAACGCCAGGAAGAACAGCTGCACGCCGGCAATCAGCTCCCAGAAGTGCGGGCCGGCACCCCAGAGCACAATCTCAGCTATCAGCAACAGTGCTACGCAGCCAATAAAGACGCGCTTCATCTTGCGCTTCACTTCAGCGTAGATGATGAATGGCACGACGGAGACAAAGGAAATCAGCATCGTGACCAGATAGATTTTCCAGTGCTCGGCTGCCGGGAAGCCCGCAGCGGCCAGCTGGCCGGGAAGGGCGACAAAGGTCGACATCAGGAGGATGTGCAGACACATAATGCCGAAGTTAAGCTTCACCAGGCGTGGCTCAACCAGCACTTTGCTGAAGCAGCCCTTTACCATTCCCGATTCACGGTTGAGGACGTGGTTTTTGCTGTCCGGGACGACCCACAGGGTTAAGGCAATACCGAGGGTTGCCAGCACGGCAATCATCCAGAACAGCGCGTGCAGGCCAAGCGCATGGGTGATTATCGGGCCCAGTACCATCGCAATGGCGAAGGTGACGCCAAAGCTAACGCCGATGAACGCCATCGCTTTAGTCCGGTTCTGTTCGCGGGTGAGATCGGACAACAGCGCCATCACGGCGGCGGCAATCGCGCCGGAGCCCTGAAGGGCGCGGCCAAGAATAATCCCCCAGATGGAGTGGGAGAGGGCGGCAATCACACTGCCCAGAACAAAAATAAGCAGGCCACCGACAATCAGCGGCTTGCGGCCAACCCGGTCAGAGAGCAGGCCAAACGGGATCTGGAAGACCGCCTGGGCCAGACCGTAAATGCCAATGGCCAGGCCAATCAATGCCTCGCTCGCCCCCTGCAGCGCCATGCCGTAGGTGGTCAGAACAGGCAGGACCATAAACATGCCGAGCATCCGTAGCGAGAAGACAGTCCCTAAGCCCCAGGTCGCGCGTAGCTCGCCTGGCGTCATTTTATAATCGTTCATTACCACCTCAGTTCAAAAGCAGGCCATAGTGTAGTGCGGGGAAGGGGCGGGGTAAATAAGGGCTTATTTAACAAATATTACATGCGTTATTAATTGATTTTGTGAATAAAAAAGGGTGCCGAAGCACCCTTTTATTGACCTGTTGTCGCTTACCAGACGTAAGTCAGCAGGTTGTGCGAATCTGGCACCATGAAATCCACGGACATCATCACGGACAGAGAAGTGATGGCGACAATGGAGAACACAAACAGCTTACGTGCCCAGACTTTGTCATCTTCCACTTTGTATCCGCGCAGCGCCATGCCAAGCCACCAGACGCTCACCGCAGCCGCTACCGCCAGATATTTATACCCGGCGTAACCACCCAGAGAGAGCATCAGCGTTGCCACGGCAAAGGCGATGATGTAAAGCGTGATGTGGTTCTTGGCAACCGAAATGCCCTTCACGACCGGCAGAACCGGGATGTTCGCTGCCTGATAATCCTTAAAGCGGAAAATCGCGATGGCATAGGAGTGCGGCATCTGCCACAGGCTAAAGATAGCCAGCAGGATCAGCGCACCGCTGTCGAACTCGTTCGTGACGGCGCAGTAGCCAATCACCGGCGGCGCAGCGCCGGAGAGAGAACCAATCAGCGTGCCGTAGACGGAGTGACGTTTCATATACAGGCTGTAGACGCCCACATAGACCACGAACCCCATCACCCCCAGCCAGCAGGCCAGTGGGTTAGCACCAAACCACAGCAGCATAAAGCCAGCAATACCCAGCAAGGTGGCGTACACCAGCGAGACGGAAGGGGCGATCAGGCCTTTCACCAGCACCCGATTTTTGGTCCTTTCCATCTTCTTGTCGATATCCATGTCGATGTAGTTGTTAAATACACAACCGGACGCAACAACCAGTGACACACCGACCAGCGTGTAAATAAAGAGGGCGTAATCAATGCTGCCTTTAGAGGCCAGCAGGAACCCTCCGATCACGGAGATCAGGTTGCCAAAGATGATGCCTGGTTTCGTTACTTGCAGGTATTGCTTAAACATACTCGCCGCTCTTAGTGAACCATCATGTTGTAGTTGAGGTTCCACATAATCCAGATGGAACCGACTACCAGGATAGCGATGATAATCACGGTAAAGATAAAGGCCGTCATGTTCCAGCCTTCATCGGACTTGGTGTTCATGTGCAGGAAGCAAACCAGATGCACCAGAATCTGAATCACCGCGGTCACCAGGATTGCTCCCAGGATAACCGGTTTAGACGCAGAACCGCTCATCACCATCCAGAACGGGATCACCGTCAGGATGATCGACAGGATGAAACCTGTCATGTAGGTTTTTACGCTGCCATGGGAAGCGCCATGATCGTTAGAATGACTCATTACATCGCCCCCATCAGATAGACAACAGAGAACACACAGATCCAAACCACGTCCAGGAAGTGCCAGAACAGGCTCAGGCACAGGATACGGGTACGGTTAGTGCTGGTCAGGCCGCGACGGGAGATCTGGAACATCAGTACTGCCATCCAGATCAGACCCGAGGTCACGTGCAGACCGTGGGTACCGACCAGCGCGAAGAACGCGGACAGGAAGCCACTGCGATCCGGGCCAAAGCCTTCCATAATCAGGTGATGGAATTCATAGATTTCCATCCCGATAAATCCAGCACCAAACAGCCAGGTCAACGCCAGCCAGGAGACAACCTGGCTCTTGTTGTTTTTGTACATGGCGATAGCCGCCATGCCGTAGGTGATAGAGCTGAATAACAGCAGTGCGGTTTCAACCAGAACGAACGGCAGTTCAAAGATGTCCTTGCCGGTCGGGCCGCCCGCTGTGCCGTTCACCAGAACGGCATAGGTCGCGAACAGACAGCAGAACAGAATGCAGTCGCTCATCAGGTAGATCCAGAAACCGAAGACTTTGGTCGGTCCTGTATCGTGGTGCGCATGTTCATGCGCGTGGGCAGTTGAGTGCGCCAGAGTATCAGTTGCCATTTTTCAGCCCCGCTTTAGAAATCTCGTCGAAATGCTGATTTTCCAGCTTTTCAACTTCACGGACTGGTACGTAGTAGTCCACGTCCTCGTCAAAGCTCTTCACAATCCAGCTGATTACGATGCCAGCGAAGCCAACAATCGCCATCCACCAGATGTGCCAGATCATTGCGAAACCAAATACCGTAGCGAAGGCGGCAATGACAATGCCCGCACCGCTGTTTTTCGGCATATGGATCTCTTCGTAATGAGCAGGTTGCTTGTACGCTTCACCTTTTTCTTTCATTTCCCAGAATGCGTCGCGTTCATGAACCTGCGGCACGATGGCAAAGTTATAGAAAGGCGGTGGAGAAGAGGTCGCCCACTCCAGCGTACGGCCACCCCATGGGTCACCGGTCAGGTCACGGTTCTGATCGCGGTCGCGAATAGACACGTAGAACTGAATCAGCTGAGACGCGATACCGCAGGCAATCAGCACCGCACCGCCCGCAGCAACCATCAGCATTGGGTGGAACTGCGGATCGATCTGCTGGCTCAGACGACGGGTCATACCCATGAAGCCCAGCACGTACAGCGGCATAAATGCCACGAAGAAGCCGATGATCCAGAACCAGAACGCGCGTTTACCCCATTTCTCGTTCAGCGTGAAGCCGAACGCTTTTGGCCACCAGTAGGTTACGCCAGCGAAGCAGCCGAAGACCACGCCACCGATGATAACGTTATGGAAGTGCGCAATCAGGAACAGACTGTTGTGCAGAACGAAGTCAGCACCTGGTACCGCCAGCAGTACACCGGTCATCCCACCTACGGAGAAGGTCACGATGAAGCCGATGGTCCACAGCATCGCTGAGTGGAACACGATACGGCCCTGGTACATGGTGAACAGCCAGTTGAAGATCTTCACCCCGGTCGGGATGGCGATAATCATAGTAGTGATACCGAAGAAGGCGTTTACGTTCGCGCCCGCACCCATGGTGAAGAAGTGGTGCAGCCAAACGATGAACGACAGAACGGTAATACACACGGTTGCCCACACCAGAGAGGTGTAACCAAACAGACGTTTACGCGAGAAGGTTGCCGCGATTTCGGAGAACACACCGAAGACAGGCAGAACCAGGATGTACACTTCCGGGTGACCCCAGGCCCAAATCAGGTTGATGTACATCATCATGTTGCCACCCATATCATTCGTGAAGAAATGGGTGCCCAGGTAGCGGTCCAGGGTCAGCAGCGCGATGGTGACGGTCAGAATTGGGAAAGAGGCAATAATCAGGATGTTGGCGCACAGAGATGCCCAGGTAAATACCGGCATCTTGAACATGGTCATGCCAGGGGCACGCATCTTGATAATGGTCACGAAGAAGTTGATACCGGTCAGGGTGGTACCGACACCGGAGAGCTGAAGCGCCCAGATCCAGTAGTCAACGCCAACGCCCGGACTGTACTCAATTCCTGATAGCGGCGGGTATGCCAGCCAGCCGGTCTGCGCGAATTCGCCCACACCCAGTGACAGGTTAACCAGGATAACGCCGACAACCGTGAACCAGAAGCTCAGGTTGTTCAGGAACGGGAACGCCACGTCGCGCGCGCCGATTTGCAGCGGAACGACCACGTTCATCAGACCGATAACCAGCGGCATCGCTACGAAGAAGATCATGATAACGCCGTGGGCGGTAAAGATCTGATCGTAGTGGTGCGGCGGCAGGAAGCCGGCTTCACCCGCAGAAGCGAGTGCCTGCTGGCTACGCATCATGATCGCATCCGCAAAGCCACGAATTAACATGACGATACCGACGATGCAGTACATGATACCGAGTTTTTTGTGGTCAACCGAAGTCAGCCACTCGTTCCACAGGTAGCTCCACTTACCGAAGTAAGTGATCAGGGCCAGTAAGGCCGCGCCACCAATGATAATTGCAGCCACCGTAACCACGATAATCGGTTCATGGTAGGGCACTGCATCCAGTGTCAATTTTCCGAACATTTTCTTCCTCGGCCCCTTAGTGAGCGGTTTCCGCGTGGCTCATGTCCATGCCTTCCATACCTTCATGCGCGCTGTGCTCGCCTTCAGGCTGGGTCATGTCCATGCTCTTGCCGTGATCCATAAATTTGCCAATGACATCTTTGAACAAATCAGGTTTCACATTAGAGAAGTACTCCACCTTGTTGTATTCGCTAGGTGCAGCCACTTTTTCGAACGCCGCCATGTCAGACATGGTGTTTGGAGACTGCTTCGCTTTTTCAACCCACTGGTCGAAAGCGGCACGGTCTGGCGTTGCAATAGCTTTGAACTTCATACCTGAGAAGCCCGGGCCGCTATAGCTGGCGGAGATACCATCATAGGTGCCTGCTTCATTCGCGATCAGATGCAGGTTAGTCTGCATACCGGCCATCGCGTAGATCTGGCTACCCAGACGTGGGATGAAGAAGGAGTTCATTACGGAGTTGGAGGTCACTTTGAACTGAACCGGAGTGTTCGCCGGGAAGGCGATTTCATTCACGGTAGCAATACCCTGCTCTGGATAGATGAAGAACCATTTCCAGTCCATGGAGACCACTTCAATGGTAATAGGTTTCTCATCGTGAACCAGTGGTTTGCTTGGCTCAAGTGCGTGAGTGGTTTTCCAGGTCAGTACGGCAAGGAACAGGATGATCAGAATAGGTACCGTCCAGACCACAGCTTCCACTTTATTGGAGTGTGACCAGTTAGGGCTATACTTCGCATCTTTATTGCTCGCACGATACTTCCAGGCGAAACCAACAGCCATCAAAATGGCAGGAATAACCACAATCAACATCAGGCCAAAAGCCGTCAGTATCAGTGAACGTTGTTCCAGTCCAATCTGTCCTTTGGGGTCTAGTAGTGCAGAATCGCAGCCACTGAGTAATACAGTGCCCGCGAATAATGACAACCATCCCAAACTTTTATTGTATTTCCCGAGTCTCATTTAACGACCTCAATTCCACGGAGTCTGGTGGCGTTTAAAGTGTGCGGGCATTTTACGGGAAGGTTACATTACTGTAAACATCATTAGGCCTGTGTCAGGAAGGTGTTACCGGGTTCTGCCGCACGTGTCACAAGTGTTGCAAATTATGTCGGTTTTTAAGACAGAAGCCGCATGGCGTGGGCTTTATAACGAAAGGACCCCCAAGCATACCCTAAAAGGGGCAATTGGTATAACCATTGTTAAAAAAAACAAAAAATTAACAATTAATTATCAATAAAAAGACATCTAAAAAACGAAAAATCAAACTATCGGATGCTGAATCGTTTAATGAAAAATAGCGTTTTGGAACAGGAGCCAATAATTTCCAAATCCTATCCCGCACAAAACAACAAATATTTTTTTGGGGGGCAGCTGGCTATTTCGCCGTTATAATTTCGGTTAGTGATTACAACGGGAAATAACCTTTCGCATTTTTCTTCAGGTCATCTGCGTTTTACGCAACGCCATGAAATCGAGCAGACCCCCGGTCAGGATCCCGGCAATAGCCAGCAGGGCGCCAGCGTCCAGCAGAAGCGCTTCGAACGGGAGTGCCAGTGACGTGCTGGCGTTAATAATCAGCACCACAAGCCAGAGTGCCAGAGCAACGCAGCCCACCATTAACAGACGTAACGCAAAACGGTAGGCGGTATGATATTCGGTGCGCGGCATAAAGTGTTCGGTCCGCTGCGTATATTCCAGCGTCTGACGGCAGACCAGCAGCAATAAAATTCCCGGCACGGCAGCCACGACAGAGAAGAGATAAAACGTTGGCCAGCCGTGGGCTTCCACGAACCAGCCCGCAATCGGTCCAACGTACACGCGACCCACGGCAGAGAGCGCCGAGAGCAGCGCAAACTGCGTAGCGGAAAATGATTTATTGCAAAGCGTCATCAACAGGGCAACAAATGCCGCGGTGCCCATGCCGCCGCAGAGGTTCTCGAAGAACACCGCCGCGGCCATGCTGATCATATGTTTGTCGGTAATCGACAGCAGCCAGTAGCCCGCGTTAGAGGCTCCCTGAAGGATGCCGAAAATCAGCAGCGCGCGAAACAGGGTCAGGCGCTGCATCAGCACGCCGCCATACAGCGCGCCCATAATCGTCGCAAATAGTCCCAGCGTTTTGTTTACCACACCCACTTCACCGGCATCAAAACCGACACCGCGTATCAGGAAGGTGGTGGTCAGGCTCATGGCGAACGCATCCCCCAGCTTATAAAGGACGATGAGCAGCAGGATCAGCCAGGCATTGTTGCGACCAAAAAAGTCGCGCAGCGGTTCGGCCACGGCCTGCTCCAGCGAGCGGGGGACCGGAATGACATCGCTCGGTTCGGGAGCAAAGATCGTCGCGATAATGCACGGGATAAGCAGGGCGGCCATCAGCCAGTACATACCCTGCCAGCCGAGGTAACGGTCAGCCAGCCACAGTGCCAGTCCCCCGGAGACCAGCATCCCGAGGCGATAGCCCAGCACGCTGATTGCGGCACCGGCGCCGCGCTCTTCCGCAGGCAAAACGTCCGTCTTCCAGGCGTCAAAGACAATATCCTGGGAGGCGGAACAGAAGGCAATCACGACCGCAAGCGCGGCCATCCAGCGAAGCTGTGTGGTGGGCTCAAGAAAACCCATCGCCGCAATGGCCAGCAGCAGCAAGACTTGCGTCATCACTAACCAGCCGCGACGACGTCCCAGGAAAGGTGGCGTGTAGCGATCCATGACCGGAGACCACAGGAACTTAAAGACATAGGCCTGACCGACAAGCGAGAAGAAACCGATGGTTTTAAGGTCGATATTCTCGACCGTCATCCACGCCTGAAGCGTGCCGGAGGTGAGCGCGAGAGGTAAACCCGAGGCAAAGCCGAGGATCAGCAGAATCGCTGATTTCGGTTGCTGGAAAATGCGTAAGTAATGGCTGGACATGTTCTTATGAACTGACCCGGTGAAGCACCGGGTCAGTCGGCAGGATTAACGTGCGTTCTGCTTGATGAAGTCGTGGATGCTGGTGTCCTGCGCCATGTCGGAAATGGTATCCGTCAGCACGCTGTTAACCGCATCAGCAATATTTTTATTCGATGCCTGGAACGCGCCTTCGACAGAGTAGCTCGCACGGTAGTTTTTGGTCATCTTATTACCGTTTTTCGCGGTAGCAATGATGGCGATATCCGCTTTGGTCGCGATGTTGTAACGCACGTTGCCCTGAGACACGTCTGCGTACAGGTTGTTAACGATGATCTGCAGATCAACCGCACCGCTTGGGCCAATCATATAGCCGCGAGCGGTCATTTGCTTCTCGAGCACTTCCTGCAGCAGGAAACGCAGGTCGCGGGACGCGGTCAGGGTTACCTGCTGGTTATCGCGGGTCACTTTTGCTAGAGCCTGGTCCTGACGCTGATCGGCACCGTTAATGCTCACGGTGACGCCCATCAGGCTTGGATCCTGCTGAGGCAGCGTAATTTTTGGTGAGACATCAATGGTGGTAGGCGGGGTTGCACAGCCTGCAAGCATAAAAAGGGCTACCAACGGAAAGAAGAGTTTTTTTAACATTTTCGGGTTCTCAACGAATCGTAAGCATATAAAGAGAAAAATTGCCGTCATCATAACATCGCCAACGGCGAGGGGAAGTGGTCAACGCATGTAAATTCATCGCCTTGTCCGAAAACTGACCAGCTTACCCAATTTCCCCTCTCGCGAATGATGAAAGGTATGAGTCTCGCAGTGAACTTCATTCGTTTGAATGAGAAAATCAGACGAAAGCTAAATATTTGTTGTCAAGGTGTAATGGAAACGGTAAAAGCGGCTAACATTTAAAGGGATGGGTGACATCCTGGCGTTGTCGGAGGAGTAATTTCATGATGATACGTGAGCAGATAGAAGATAAATTAAGGGCAGCGTTCAACCCTGTGTTCCTCGAAGTCGTCGACGAGAGCTATCGTCATAACGTGCCGGCAGGTTCTGAAAGCCACTTTAAAGTGGTTCTGGTTAGCGATCGCTTCACGGGAGAACGTTTCCTGAACCGACACCGCTTGATCTACAGCACCTTGACGGAAGAACTCTCCACCACCGTGCATGCGCTGGCACTGCATACCTACACCATTAAGGAATGGGAAGGCTTGCAGGATACGGTTTTCGCATCACCGCCGTGTCGCGGTGCAGGCACCATCGCCTGATAAATCGGATTTGCAACGGCTGGAGCTTTTCCAGTATGTTGCTTACAGATTTCCTCAAAACGGCCTCCGGGCCGTTTTGTTTTGTCTGAGTTTTGAGCGGATGGAGCGATTTTAAGGCTAAAAATAGCCTTAAAGTGTGAAAAAAGCCGCAGCAACATGCCCCAACCGTTCTCGACTCACCTAAGTGATGCCGCTATAATGCCGCGTCTTATTGAATGTCTTCGGGATGATTCTGGCGACAGGGAATGTGAATCTGCACTAAGAGAGCATCCCGGTATAACAGACAGATTCAGAGTTGACCGAGCACTGTGATTTTTTTGAGGTAACAAGATGCAAGTTTCAGTTGAAACCACTCAAGGCCTTGGCCGCCGTGTAACGATTACTATCGCTGCTGACAGCATCGAAACTGCTGTGAAAAGCGAGCTGGTCAACGTAGCAAAAAAAGTACGTATTGACGGCTTCCGTAAGGGCAAAGTTCCAATGAATGTTGTTGCTCAGCGTTATGGCGCCTCTGTGCGTCAGGATGTGCTGGGTGAACTGATGAGCCGCAACTTTATTGATGCGATCATCAAAGAAAAAATCAATCCGGCCGGCGCGCCAAACTACGTTCCAGGCGAATACAAACTGGGCGAAGACTTCACTTACTCCGTAGAGTTCGAAGTGTACCCGGAAGTTGAGCTGAAAGGTCTGGAATCTATCGAAGTTGAAAAACCGATTGTCTCCGTGACTGACGAAGATGTTGACGGCATGCTGGACACCCTGCGCAAGCAGCAGGCGAACTGGAAAGAGAAAGAAGGCGCTGTTGACGCGGAAGACCGTGTGACCATCGACTTCACCGGTTCTGTAGACGGCGAAGAGTTCGAAGGCGGCAAAGCGTCTGACTTCGTACTGGCAATGGGTCAGGGTCGTATGATCCCAGGCTTCGAAGACGGTATCAAAGGCCACAAGGCTGGCGAAGAGTTCACTATCGACGTGACCTTCCCTGAAGAATACCACGCTGAAAACCTGAAAGGTAAAGCAGCGAAGTTCGTGATCAACCTGAAGAAAGTGGAAGAGCGCGAACTGCCAGAACTGACTGAAGAATTCATCAAGCGTTTCGGCGTGGAAGATGGTTCAGTTGCTGGTCTGCGTACCGAAGTGCGTAAAAACATGGAGCGCGAGCTGAACGGTGCTGTGCGTAACCGTGTGAAATCTCAGGCGATTGAAGGTCTGGTGAAAGCGAACGACATCGACGTTCCTGCAGCCCTGATCGACAGCGAAATCGACGTGCTGCGCCGTCAGGCTGCACAGCGTTTCGGTGGCAACCAGCAGCAAGCGATGGAACTGCCACGCGAGCTGTTTGAAGAGCAAGCGAAACGTCGCGTTGTTGTTGGCCTGCTGCTGGGCGAAGTGATTCGTACCCACGAGCTGAAAGCTGACGAAGAGCGCGTGAAAGGCCTGATCGAAGAGATGGCTTCCGCATACGAAGATCCATCAGAAGTGATCGAGTTCTACGGTAAGAACAAAGAGCTGATGGACAACATGCGCAACGTCGCACTGGAAGAGCAGGCTGTTGAAGCGGTTCTGGCGAAAGCGAAAGTGACCGAAAAAGCGACCTCTTTCAACGAACTGATGAACCAGCAGGCGTAATAACGCCCTAACGGTTTAAAGTTTGACCAAAAAACCCGTTGCCCTCCGGCGACGGGTTTTTTTTATCGCAGCTTTAGTCCTGGAAGGGTGCTAAAACGCCCTTTCAGTGTTAGCGTTACAACAAAAGGTTGTTATGCTTGAAATAGGGCGTGGCGAACCCCATAAGTATGTAATCACGATGATTGAGACTGGCTGATAATCCGTCCATAAGGTTACAATCAGTACAGCAGGTGTTTTCAATTTTGAACCAGGAGACGGAAATGTCATACAGTGGCGAACGAGATAACTTTGCACCCCATATGGCGCTGGTGCCAATGGTTATTGAACAGACCTCACGTGGTGAGCGTTCTTTCGATATCTATTCCCGTCTGCTCAAGGAACGCGTTATCTTTCTGACCGGCCAGGTAGAAGACCATATGGCTAACCTGATCGTAGCGCAGATGCTGTTCCTGGAAGCGGAAAACCCGGAAAAAGACATTTACCTGTACATCAACTCGCCAGGCGGTGTGATTACGGCGGGTATGTCCATTTATGACACCATGCAATTCATCAAGCCAGATGTCAGCACGATCTGTATGGGTCAGGCTGCATCCATGGGTGCCTTCCTGTTAACCGCAGGGGCGAAAGGTAAGCGTTTCTGCCTGCCTAACTCCCGTGTGATGATTCACCAGCCGCTGGGTGGTTACCAGGGGCAGGCGACGGATATCGAAATCCACGCCCGCGAAATTCTGAAAGTAAAAGCGCGCATGAATGAACTTATGGCGCAGCATACAGGTCAATCTCTCGAGCAGATCGAGCGCGATACCGAGCGCGATCGCTTCCTCTCTGCTCCAGAGGCAGTTGAGTACGGCTTAGTCGACTCCGTATTGACCCATCGTAATTGATGCCCGCGACGCGAGTGTGCCGCTATACTAAGGTAGGGCGGCACGCTGCTTTAAGCAGTACGCGTCTTAGAATGGCATTTGCGTCGTCATGTGCGGCACAAAGAACTTAAAAAGAGGTTTGGACTCATGACAGATAAACGCAAAGATGGTTCGGGCAAACTGCTGTACTGCTCTTTTTGCGGCAAAAGCCAGCATGAAGTGCGTAAACTGATTGCCGGGCCGTCCGTGTATATCTGCGACGAATGTGTTGATTTATGTAACGACATCATTCGCGAAGAGATTAAAGAAGTTGCGCCGCACCGTGAGCGTAGCGCATTGCCAACGCCGCATGAAATTCGTCATCACCTTGACGACTATGTCATCGGACAAGAGCAGGCGAAGAAAGTGCTGGCGGTAGCGGTATATAACCACTACAAACGTCTGCGTAACGGCGACACCAGTAATGGCGTAGAACTGGGTAAAAGTAACATCCTGCTGATCGGACCGACGGGTTCCGGTAAAACGTTGCTGGCGGAAACCCTGGCGCGCCTGCTGGATGTTCCGTTTACCATGGCCGATGCCACCACCCTGACCGAAGCCGGTTATGTGGGTGAAGACGTTGAGAACATCATTCAGAAACTGCTGCAGAAGTGCGATTACGACGTACAGAAAGCACAGCGCGGCATTGTTTATATTGATGAGATCGACAAGATCTCCCGTAAATCAGACAACCCGTCCATCACCCGCGACGTGTCGGGTGAAGGCGTGCAGCAGGCGCTGCTGAAGCTGATCGAAGGTACGGTTGCCGCCGTTCCACCGCAGGGGGGGCGTAAGCATCCTCAGCAGGAGTTCCTGCAGGTTGATACTTCCAAGATCCTGTTCATCTGTGGCGGTGCGTTTGCCGGTCTGGATAAAGTCATTTCCCACCGTGTTGAAACCGGCTCCGGCATTGGTTTCGGCGCAACGGTAAAAGCCTCGTCCGAAAAACCGAACGAAGGCGAACTGCTTTCGCAGGTTGAACCTGAAGATCTGATCAAATTCGGTCTGATTCCTGAGTTCATTGGCCGTCTGCCCGTTGTGGCAACGCTGAATGAGCTGAGTGAAGAGGCGCTGATTCAGATCCTGAAAGAGCCGAAAAATGCGCTGACCAAGCAGTACCAGGCGCTGTTCAATCTGGAAGGGGTTGACCTGGAATTCCGTGACGAAGCGCTTGATGCGATTGCTAAGAAAGCGATGATCCGTAAAACCGGTGCGCGTGGTCTGCGTTCAATCGTTGAAGCGGCGCTGCTCGACACCATGTACGATCTGCCGTCGATGGAAGATGTTGAGAAAGTGGTTATCGACGAGTCCGTAATCAGCGGCCAAACCAAGCCGCTGCTGATTTACGGTAAACCGGAAGCCCAGCAGGCATCTGGCGAATAATTCACCAAATCATACAAGCAGTTAATTAAAAAGGGGGGATTTTATCTCCCCTTTACTTTTTCCGTATTCATAGCGTTGAATGTGTGGGAAACATCCCCATATACTGGATACATGTTAATGGTTATGTGAAGTACAGTGACATGACCAGCTTACCTGGCGGACACTAAACTAAGAGAGAGCTCTATGAATCCTGAGCGTTCTGAACGCATTGAAATCCCCGTATTGCCGTTGCGCGATGTGGTGGTTTATCCGCACATGGTCATACCCTTGTTTGTAGGGCGGGAAAAATCTATCCGTTGCCTCGAAGCCGCCATGGATCATGATAAAAAAATCATGCTGGTGGCACAGAAAGAAGCATCGACGGATGAGCCGGGTGTAAACGATCTTTTCACCGTCGGGACCGTGGCCTCTATTTTGCAGATGCTGAAGCTGCCTGACGGCACTGTGAAGGTGCTGGTCGAAGGGCTGCAGCGTGCGCGTATTACCACTCTGTCAGATGACGGCGAACACTTCTCTGCCAAGGCAGAGTACCTTGATTCGCCTGAGCTTGATGAGCGCGAGCAGGAAGTGCTGGTGCGCACCGCAATTAGCCAGTTTGAAGGCTATATCAAGCTGAATAAAAAAATCCCACCAGAAGTGCTGACGTCGCTGAACAGCATCGACGATCCTGCGCGTCTGGCGGACACCATCGCAGCACACATGCCGCTGAAGCTGGCTGACAAACAGTCCGTGCTGGAAATGTCCGACGTTAACGAACGTCTGGAATACCTGATGGCGATGATGGAGTCTGAAATCGATCTGCTGCAGGTTGAGAAACGTATTCGCAACCGCGTCAAAAAGCAGATGGAGAAATCTCAGCGTGAGTACTATCTGAATGAGCAAATGAAAGCGATTCAGAAAGAGCTCGGCGAGATGGACGACGCGCCGGACGAAAACGAAGCGCTGAAGCGTAAAATCGACGCGGCGAAGATGCCGAAAGAGGCGAAAGAGAAAGCCGAAGCAGAATTGCAGAAGCTGAAAATGATGTCTCCAATGTCGGCTGAAGCAACCGTCGTACGCGGCTACATTGAGTGGATGGTGCAGGTTCCGTGGAACGCCCGCAGCAAGGTCAAAAAAGACCTGCGTCAGGCGCAGGAGATCCTGGATACCGACCACTACGGCCTGGAACGCGTGAAAGACCGCATTCTTGAGTACCTCGCGGTACAAAGCCGTGTAAACAAAATTAAAGGGCCAATTCTGTGTCTGGTAGGACCGCCGGGGGTGGGTAAAACCTCTCTGGGACAGTCCATCGCCAAGGCGACCGGACGTAAGTATATCCGTATGGCGCTGGGTGGCGTACGCGATGAAGCGGAAATCCGCGGTCACCGTCGTACCTACATCGGTTCTATGCCGGGTAAACTGATCCAGAAAATGGCGAAAGTGGGCGTTAAAAACCCGCTGTTCCTGCTTGATGAGATCGACAAAATGTCTTCGGACATGCGTGGCGATCCGGCCTCTGCGCTGCTGGAAGTGCTTGATCCAGAACAGAACGTGGCGTTCAGCGATCACTACCTGGAAGTGGACTACGACCTGAGCGATGTGATGTTCGTGGCAACCTCCAACTCCATGAACATTCCGGCCCCGCTGCTGGACCGTATGGAAGTGATCCGCCTCTCCGGTTACACCGAAGACGAGAAGCTGAATATCGCGAAACAGCACCTGCTGCCGAAACAGATTGAGCGTAACGCACTGAAAGCCAACGAGCTGACCGTCGAGGACAGCGCGATTATCGGCATCATTCGCTATTACACCCGTGAAGCGGGCGTGCGTAGCCTTGAGCGTGAAATCTCTAAACTGTGCCGCAAGGCGGTGAAACAGCTGCTGCTGGATAAGAGCCTGAAACACATTGTGATCAACGGCGACAATCTGCATGCCTACCTGGGCGTTCAGCGCTTCGACTACGGTCGTGCGGATAATGAAAACCGCGTAGGCCAGGTGACCGGTCTGGCATGGACGGAAGTGGGCGGCGATCTGCTGACCATCGAAACCGCCTGTGTACCGGGTAAAGGCAAGCTGACCTACACCGGCTCGCTGGGTGAAGTGATGCAGGAGTCCATTCAGGCGGCGCTGACCGTGGTGCGCGCGCGCGCGGAAAAACTGGGGATTAACCCGGATTTCTACGAAAAACGCGACATCCACGTTCACGTCCCGGAAGGGGCGACGCCGAAAGATGGTCCAAGCGCGGGTATTGCCATGTGTACGGCGCTGGTCTCCTGTCTGACAGGCAACCCGGTACGCGCTGATGTGGCAATGACCGGTGAAATCACCCTGCGTGGTCAGGTTCTGCCTATCGGCGGGTTAAAAGAAAAACTGCTGGCGGCGCACCGTGGTGGGATCAAAACCGTATTGATTCCTTACGAGAATAAACGCGATCTGGAAGAGATTCCGGACAACGTAATTGCCGATCTGCAGATTCATCCTGTTAAGCGAATTGAGGAAGTTCTTACTCTCGCATTGCAGAATGAGCCGTCCGGAATGCAGGTTGTAACCGCAAAATAGTGACCTCGCGCAAAGAGCGTCAATAAAAACAAGGCTGGTAAGGCATTTCGCACTTGCCAGCCTTTTTTTGTATAGCTAATTTAGATTGCTGATTAGGTCAGCCATCAACAACGGGTGTTGTAAGGTCATGGCAGGCCTGATATAACTGCTGCGCGGTCGCGTTGTGAAGGACTCAGGCGCGATATAAATTATAAAGAGAGGAAGAGAACAGTGAATAAATCTCAACTGATTGACAAAATTGCTGCTGGTGCTGATATTTCTAAAGCTGCAGCTGGACGTGCGTTAGATGCATTAATTGCTTCTGTTACTGAATCTCTGCAGGCTGGAGACGACGTTGCACTGGTAGGCTTCGGTACTTTTGCTGTTAAAGAGCGTGCTGCCCGTACTGGCCGCAACCCTCAGACCGGTAAAGAGATCACCATTGCTGCTGCTAAAGTGCCGGGTTTCCGTGCAGGTAAAGCGCTGAAAGACGCAGTAAATTGATTGCTTTCCCGTTTCAGGGAAGCCGGAAAGTACAAGGGCGCATCATTTGATGTGCCTTTTTTGTTTGTCCAGACCTGATTTGTGCGAGTTTATGCGAGTTGTGGGCTGACAATCGCCCCGTTTTCTTGTCACAATACGCCTTTACGCGCGACGGGCAGGATTTTCCGTCAGCGTCAGGTAACCAGTCACCTACAGCGGAGTGTTGTTACACCATGATGGACAGCTTACGCACGGCTGCTAACAGTCTCGTGCTCAAGATTATTTTCGGTATCATTATCGTGTCGTTCATATTGACCGGCGTGAGCAGTTACCTTATTGGCGGTGGCGCGAACTATGCCGCAAAAGTGAATGGCCAGGAGATCAGCCGTGGTCAGTTCGAGAATGCTTTTGCCGGTGAACGTAACCGTATGCAGCAACAGCTGGGCGACCAATTCTCTGAACTGGCGGCGAATGAAGGGTATATGAAGACCCTGCGCCAACAGACGCTGAACCGTCTTATCGACGAAGCGTTACTGGATCAGTATGCCAAAAAGCTGGGCCTTGGCATCAGCGATGAGCAGGTGAAAAAGGCGATCTTCGCCACTCAGGCATTCCAGTCAAACGGTAAGTTCGACAACGCCCGTTACAATAGCATCGTCAACCAGATGGGCATGACGGCCGACCAGTACGCTCAGGCGCTGCGTAACCAGCTGACCACTCAGCAGCTTATCAATGCCGTTGTGGGCACCGATTTCATGCTCAAAGGTGAGACGGAAGAGCTGGCCGCGCTGGTGGCGCAGCAGCGCGTTGTCCGTGAAGCGACCATTGATGTTAACGCCCTGGCGGCCAAACAGCAGGTCAGCGACGCGGAACTGAACGCCTGGTACGAGCAGAACAAAAATACCTTCGTTTCTCCAGAGCAGTTCCGCGTGAGCTACATCAAGCTGGATGCTGCCGGGCTGCAGGAAACGGCGTCTGATACAGAAATTCAGTCTTACTACGATCAGCATCAGGATCAGTTCACTCAGCCGCAGCGTAACCGCTACAGCGTGATTCAGACTAAAACCGAGGCTGACGCCAAAGCGGTACTGGATGAGCTGAATAAAGGGGCTGATTTCGCCACCCTCGCGAAAGCAAAATCCACCGATATTATCTCTGCCAAAAACGGCGGTGATATGGGCTGGCTGGAAGACGCAACCACGCCGGACGAACTGAAAAATGCGGGTCTGAAAGAGAAAGGCCAGCTTTCTGGTGTCATTAAGTCTTCCGTTGGTTTCCTGGTCGCGCGTCTGGACGATATCACCGCGGCGAAAACCAAGCCGCTGGCTGACGTTCGTGATGATATCGCGGCGAAAGTGAAACAGGAAAAAGCGCTGGATGCCTACTACGCACTTCAACAGAAGGTGAGCGATGCCGCCAGCAACGACAACGAATCGCTGGCGGGTGCAGAGCAGGCTGCTGGGGTGAAAGCGGTTGAGACGGGCTGGTTTGGTCGTGATAACCTGCCGGAAGAGCTGAACTTTAAACCGGTTTCAGACGCCATCTTTAACGGTGGTCTGGTGGGCGAGAACGGCACGCCAGGCAGCAACTCTGACATCATTACCGTCGACGGTGACAGTGCGTTCGTGCTGCGCGTCAGCGAGCACAAGCCGGAAGCGGTCAAACCGCTGGCAGAAGTGAAGGATCAGGTTGCCGCTCAGGTTAAGCACAACAAAGCGGAACAGCAGGCGAAACTGGATGCTGAGAAGATTCTAGCTGATCTGAAAGCGGGCAAAGACGATGCGCTGAAAGCGGCAGGCCTGAGCTTCGGTGAAGCGAAAACGCTGAGCCGTACCGGTCAGGACCCCATCAGCCAGGCTGCGTTTGGCCTGACTCTGCCTGCGAAGGACAAACCAAGCTTCGGCACCACCACCGATATGCAGGGTAACGTTGTTCTGCTGGCGCTGGACGAAGTAAAAGCCGGTACCCTGCCAGAAGCGCAGAAGAAGGCGATGGTTCAGGGCATTACCCAGAACAATGCTCAGATTGCTTTCGAAGCCATGATGAGCAACCTGCGTAAAGATGCCAAAATCAAGCTGGGCGATGTGATGACTCAGCAGCAATAATTACGTCTCTGCTCGCAGATTTTCGTAACGCTCTGCAAAAACTAAAGGCCGCTTTCGCGGCCTTTTCCATTTCTGCAATCTGCTGTTTGTAGCTGTTTTTCCGGGCGGCTATCGTGACGTGGCTGTCAACAAACAAGGAGAAAACAGCATGAAATGTGGAATCAAATCACTGTTAATTGCGCTGGCTATTGCCACCACCGGGATGACCACGAGCGCGCTGGCCGCGACGCCCGCAGCCAAAGCACAGACGGTGCAGAGCAAGTCTGACGCCTCAGCGTCAGTGCAAGGGCAATCCAAAGCGGCTGATGCCGGTAAAACGGCGGATGATGACGGTACGCGGGTCAGTATCAATTCGGCCTCTGCGGAAGATCTCGCCCGCGCAATGAACGGTGTCGGCCTGAAAAAAGCACAGGCCATCGTCAGCTACCGCGAAGAGTATGGTCCTTTCAAAACTGTCGACGACCTCAAACAGGTGCCGGGCATGGGCAGCGCGCTGGTGGAGCGTAACCTCTCACACCTGACGTTGTAATCTCACAATTACTTGCACTGCGGCGATAATTTGCCAGGATAAAGAGGTCATACCAGTTATGACCTCTGATCCTATAACAACAGTAAAGGCTATTGCGCTATGCAGACAAAAATCAAAGTACGCGGTTACCACCTTGATGTTTACCAGCACGTTAACAACGCCCGCTATCTTGAGTTCCTTGAAGAAGCGCGCTGGGACGGGCTGGAAAACAGCGAAAGCTTTCAGTGGTTGACCGCGCATAACATCGCGTTCGTGGTCGTCAATATCAACATCAACTACCGCCGCCCGGCCGTGCTGGGCGATGTGCTCACGGTGACCAGTCAGGTGCAACAGCTCAACGGCAAGAGTGGTGTATTAAGCCAGGTGGTGACGCTCGATCCTGAAGGGCAGGTGGTGGCTGATGCACTGATCACCTTTGTCTGTATCGATCTGAAAACCCAGAAGGCTCTGCCGCTGGAAGGGGCATTGCGGGAGAAGCTGGAGTTGATGATCGTTTAGAAATTTTGTCTTTTATAAAAGACAAAACGTTTTTCCAGGGATAGAATCATGGACAGGGACTACGTTGTTGAACGCTACCGTACCCGTGACGGAAAAGTGCCATTTGAGGAGTGGGTAGCGAAGATGAAGCGAAAGGATCCGGAATTAGTGTTTCGGATTCTTTTGCGAATTGACCGTGCAGAGAAAGGGAACTTCGGCGATTACCGGTATCTCAGAGATGGTATCTGGGAATTGAAAATTGATTGTGGTCCCGGATATCGAATCTATTTTGCAGTACAACATCGGGAGATCCTATTGTTGCTGATTGGGGGTGACAAAAAGAGTCAAAGGACCGATGTGAAACTGGCAATTGATTACTGGAATGACCATCAAAAGGAGAAATCCGATGAGCAAAAGCGAACGAAAATTCTCTAGCTCCGTCAGTCACGATGAAGCTGTCGTAAAAATGCTTCGCGAAAACCCTTCCTACGCTCAGCTATATCTGCAGGTTGCGTTGGATGAGATTTATGAAGACCAGGGAATCCCTGCATACCTAATCGCGCTAAGACGTGTTATCGAAGCCCGCGGTGGCATAGGTGAAATTGCTGCCAAATCCGGTCTGTCCCGCCAACAGTTATACCGAACCTTATCTGACAACGGCAACCCAACGCTAACGACGCTAATGAAAGTGACCCGTGCTGCCGGCGTAAAACTGTTCGACAGCACGGTTAAGTAGCGTTATTTAAGCCCGGTCTTTTGCTTCATTGCGGCCATCACGCCAACTTTATCGGCCAGATAGTGGTTCAGCCCGTTAGCGCGAAGATTACAGGCCGCGCACTGGCCGCAACCGTCGCCTTTGATGCCGTTATAGCAGGTGAGGGTTTCACTGCGAACCAGATCCAGCTTGCCCCAGTAGTCCGCCAGGGCCCAGGTTTCGGCTTTATCCAGCCACATCAACGGCGTCTCAAAGCGCGTCTCTTTCGCCATGCCCAGATTGACGGCGTGGTTTAATGCTTTCACGAATTCGTCACGGCAGTCCGGGTAGCCGGAGAAGTCTGTTTCGCATACGCCAGTGATTACCGCTTCGGCTTTCACCTGGTAGGCGTAGATCGCCGTCAGGGTCAGAAACAGAATATTGCGGCCCGGTACGAAGGTATTCGGAATGCCGCTGGCATCGGGTTCATAATCCGGTACAGGAATGCTGTCGCGGGTGAGGCTACTGACAGCCAGTTCATTTAACAGCGTAACGTCCAGCACCTTGTGCGCGCGTGCCCCCAGTTTGAGGGCCAGTTCACGGGCAACGTCGATTTCAGCGCGGTGGCGCTGACCATAATCGAAGGTCACACAGTGAACTTCATCATACTGATGAAGGGCCTGAACCAGGCAAGTAGTAGAGTCTTGTCCTCCGCTGAACACGACGACGGCACGTTTCATAAATCATCTCAACAGTTACGGTAAAAACGTTATGTTACCGCCTGGCTACGGCGGCGACCAGCTTCTTCACGATTTGGGGGCAGGCAGCCAGGCTTCGGTAAAATCAAACCAGCCGCGGGTGTTAAGGCGTATCCCGTTTACGCCTGGCGGCGCGCTGATTTGATACTGATAATTAAAGAGCGGCGTCAACACCGCGTTCTCCATTAAGCGGCTGAAAATGGCTTGCAGCCCCGCGTGTCGGTCCCGGGACTCGGCTTGGGCCTGCACCGCATCCAGCGTGGCTTGCAAATGAGCGTAAGCCGGTGCGCTTAACACATGCGGCCACAGCGCATCACAGCGGAGCCACTGCTCAAGCGTATACGCTGGCGCTTCGCCAATCAGCTTATCTCCCATCATGATGTCTGCATCGGCAAGCTGCTGGCATCCATCCCACGTCTTCGCGTCGTGAAAGATGACGGTCAATTCACAACCCTGCAGGGCGAGGTACTCCTTCAGCTGGCTGGCCATGGTGTGAAGCTCAACGGGCAGATGATAAACCAGCGTCAACGCCTCAGGGAGGGCAATGTCCGTCAAATCAGGCCATTCCGGGATTGTCCAGCCGGGAAGCAGTTCATGAGTTGGCGTGATGAGCCCTTCGTTGAGCGGAAGCGTGTGCAGAAGCCTGGAGAGATGAATGATATTAATCAGCCGCTTTGCCTGGATCTCACTCAGCCGCGCGCTCTGTTTCAGCGTGAGATAACAGAAGCCCAGGCTGGTGCTGCTGCTCACCAGCCGCAGGCTTTCGAGCTCACCGGCCTCGCCAATGGCGATTTGCACCGGGTGGCGACAGCTGGTACCCAGCCTGTAATCAAAAAGCTGGGGAGTGATCCAGTACTCGATGGCCTTAAGCAGCGGATGGCTCAGGTGGTACTGCTCATGGCTTTCCAGGCGTACCAGGTCGGGCTCAAAGAGGGTCAACCGGAAGGGACCACTGCCGACGACCGGGCGATCGGGATGCGCCAGACGGCTACAGTAGGTTGCCAGTCTGTGCGCCAGCCAGTAGTCCGGTTGATGTAAAACAAACGTCAGACATTGCGGATGTGTGGTTTCGACAGACAAGACGCTCTGAAAAAGCGTTCGCATGATGGGCTGCGCTAACAACGCCGTCAGGCTTCGCTGGAGTTGCGCCGTTTCTATTTTATCGCCGTCATGCCAGTGCAGCGTGGAGCGAATATAGAAATGCCAGCGCAGCCCGTCAGCAGAGACCTCCCAATGATGCGCCAGATCGCCGGTGGGTTCACTGCTGTTACCGTTAAATCGCGTCAAGCCTGAGAACACCTGTCCTGCCAGATGTTGTTCGGCCCGGCCCGGTAAAAATCCCGGCTGAAGCGGCTCCAGCGAGCGATAGTAGGGGATGCGCAGCGTCGGCGTGTCGTTTTGCCATTGCCCACCCAAAAACGGATGCAGTAACGAACGCAGCTCGTCAGGCGCAAGCTGGGCCAGCTCAAGCGCGTTATGCTGCTGTCCGCTCTTCAGCGCTTCTTCCATCATCATATTGCGCAGGGACTCCGGGGTGGCATGGAACGTCAGTTCGCCGCGCTTGCCGCGACCAGACTGCGCGCGCCAGCTCAGCCAGCCCGCCTCCTGAGCCTGACGCAGCAGCGTTCGGACATGCCGCTCGCTACAAAAACAGCGGGCTGCCAGCTCGCTGATAGTGACCTGCTGCGTCGCACCTTCGGACGGCTGCCATAAACGGTGATACTGGTTAAGACGGTTAAGCTGACGCATAGAAACCCGGAACAATAATTATCATCTATTCACTATTACTTCCGTATATCTCACCTGATACTGATGCACAAGCTAATCGCATCACATTTCAGGAGTCATCATGGCCCGCCTCGCTGCATTTGATATGGACGGTACGCTGTTAATGCCGGATCACCGTCTGGGAGAGAAAACGCTGAGTGCACTCAAGCGCCTGCGCGAGCGAGATGTCACTCTGACATTTGCCACCGGCCGACATGTTCTGGAGATGCGCCATTTACTGGGCGCGTTTTCTCTTGATGCTTTTCTGATCACCGGAAACGGAACGCGCATTCACACCGTCGAAGGTGAGGTACTGCACCGCCAGGATCTTAACCCGGAAGTGGCGGATATCGTCCTGCACAGCACCTGGGACACACAGGCCAGTGTCCACGTTTTTAACGATCAAGGCTGGTTTACCGGAAGCGAAATCCCCGAGTTACTGCATGCGCATGTCTATAGCGGTTTTAAATATCAGCTTATCGATCTGCGCCGGATCCCCGCCCACGCGGTGACCAAGATCTGCTTCTGTGGCGATCACGACGATCTGCGACGCCTGCGCATCCAGTTAAATGAGGCGCTCGGCAACCGGGCGCATCTGACCTTCTCGGCGGTAGATTGTCTGGAAGTATTACCCGTGGGCTGTAACAAAGGTTCCGCCCTGGCGGTACTGAGCGACCATCTGGGCTTAACGCTGCAGGATTGTATGGCATTTGGCGACGCCATGAATGACCGAGAGATGCTGGGCAGCGTGGGGCGCGGCTTGATTATGGGGAATGCGATGCCGCAGCTGATTGCCGAGCTTCCTCATCTGCCCGTTATCGGACACTGCGGTAACGAAGCGGTGTCCCATTTTTTGACTCATTGGCTGGACAACAACAACCTCCCTTATTCCCCCGAATAGCGAGCGCCTTCCAGCAAGCCAGACGTCGGTCTGGCTTTTTTTTATTTCAGCAGCTGTGCAATCTGCACTTTCCACTGCGTGATGTCGCCGATGTTAGCCTGTACCCATTCTGCATTGTAGTAGGTCTCAAGGTAGCGCTCGCCGCTGTCGCACAGCAGCGTGACGATGGAGCCGGTACGCCCTTCCTCACGCATGCGTGCCGCCAGCTGCAGTGCGCCCCACATATTGGTGCCTGTCGATGCCCCGACTTTGCGGCCAAGCTGGGTTTCCAGCCAGTGTGCGGTTGCCACGCTGGCGGCATCCGGCACGCGAAGCATTTCATCCACTACATCCGGGATGAATGACGGTTCCACGCGCGGGCGGCCAATTCCTTCAATTTTACTGCCTGACGGGCTGCGAAGATCGGCATCGCGGCTCTGCCAGTAGTCGAGGAACACCGAGTTTTGCGGGTCAACCACCATCAGTTGGGTATCGTAGCCCTGACAGCGAATGTAGCGTCCTATGGTGGCTGAGGTGCCACCGGTACCGGCGCTCATCACAATGTACGACGGCACGGGGTGCGGCTCGTGGGTCATCTGGCGGAAAATACTGTCAGCGATGTTGTTATTGCCGCGCCAGTCCGTTGCGCGTTCGGCGAAGGTAAACTGGTCCATATAGTGGCCGTTGAGCTCACGGGCCAGCATTTCAGAGGCGGCGTAGATTTCGCAGGCACTCTCAACGAAGTGGCAGCGACCGCCGTAAAATTCGATCTGCTCGATTTTGCGTTTTGCAGTGCAGGAGGGCATCACCGCGATAAACGGCAGGCCCAGCAGGCGGGCAAAATAGGCTTCGGACACGGCGGTTGAACCGGATGAGGATTCAATAATGGGAGTGCCTTCTTTGATCCAGCCGTTACATAAACCGTATAAAAACAGTGAACGCGCCAGGCGATGCTTCAGGCTGCCGGTCGGATGGGTGCTTTCATCCTTCAGATAGAGCTGAATACCGTCAAATCCCGGCAGGGAAAGGCGGATCAGGTGGGTATCCGCCGAACGCTGGTAGTCGGCATTGATTTCGCTGATGGCATGTTTAACCCAGGTGCTATTCATCGTAATTATCCGTTTGTCATTTTGTGCCCAGCATAGCGAAAAGCACAGAAAAAATTGTTGCTATCTGGCCTTTAAAATAGAATGAAGGGAGAAAAATTTTCTCTGTGAGGTGGGTATGCTAGATAAAATTGACCGTAAGCTCCTTTCCTTGCTGCAAAGTGACTGTACCCTCTCTTTGCAGGCGCTGGCAGATGCCGTTAATCTGACCACCACACCGTGCTGGAAGCGCCTTAAGAAGCTCGAAGATGATGGCATTTTGCTGGGGCGCGTCGCGCTGCTCGATCCCGAAAAACTGGGGCTTGGGTTGACGGCATTTGTGCTGATTAAAACCCAGCACCACAGCAGCGAGTGGTATTGCCGCTTTGTTACTCAGGTCTCTGAGATGCCCGAGGTGCTCGGTTTCTGGCGAATGGCCGGCGAGTACGATTACCTGATGCGCGTCCAGGTGGCAGACATGAAGCGCTATGATGACTTCTACAAGCGGCTGGTGAACAGCGTCCCGGGCTTATCAGACGTCACCTCAAGCTTCGCCATGGAACAGATTAAGTACACCACAGCTTTACCCATTGAATAACTTCGTAAAAAACCTTCAGGAACAAACCGCGTGCGATTATTTGCCCAATTAAGCTGGTACTTTCGTCGGGAGTGGCAACGCTACCTCGGTGCAGTGGCCCTGCTTATTATCATTGCCATTCTGCAGCTGATCCCGCCGAAAGTGGTGGGGTACGTCGTGGATGGCGTCACCGAACAGCATTACACCACCGCACGGGTGTTGATGTGGGTCGGCACGCTGGTGCTGACGGCCGTCATTGTTTATCTCCTGCGCTACGTCTGGCGCGTGCTGCTGTTTGGTGCGTCCTATCAGTTGGCCGTTGAGCTGCGTGAAGATTTTTACCGCCAGCTGAGCCGACAGCATCCCGAATTTTATCTGCGCCATCGCACCGGGGACCTCATCGCCCGTGCCACGAACGATGTCGATCGCGTGGTCTTCGCCGCCGGAGAAGGGGTATTAACGCTGGTGGACTCGCTGGTGATGGGCTGTGCGGTATTGATTGTCATGTCCACGCAGATCAGCTGGCAGTTGACCCTTCTGGCGCTGCTGCCGATGCCGCTGATGGCATTGGCGATCAATCGCTACGGCGAACAGCTGCACGAGCGCTTCAAACTGGCGCAGGCGGCATTTTCGTCACTGAACGATCGCACTCAGGAGAGCATGACCAGCATTCGCATGATCAAAGCCTTTGGTCTGGAGGACCGGCAGTCCGCGCTGTTTGCCGCCGATGCGGCAGACACGGGGGCGAAGAACATGCGCGTCGCGCGCATTGACGCCCGTTTTGACCCGACAATCTATGTTGCGATTGGCATGGCTAACCTGCTGGCTATCGGAGGCGGTAGCTGGATGGTGGTACAGGGGACGTTAACCCTGGGACAATTGACCAGTTTTGCGATGTATCTCGGGCTGATGATCTGGCCGATGCTGGCTTTAGCCTGGATGTTCAACATTGTGGAGCGGGGCAGCGCCGCCTACAGCCGCATTCGCGCCATGCTGGCCGAAGCGCCGGTGGTGACTGACGGCAGCGAAGCGGTCCCGGAAGGGCGTGGCGTAATGAAGGTCGACGTCCGTCAATTTGTCTATCCGCAGACGGCGCATCCGGTACTGGAGAACGTTAGCTTTACGCTTCAGCCCGGCCAGATGTTGGGTATTTGTGGTCCGACGGGGGCCGGAAAAAGTACCGTCCTCTCTCTGCTCCAGCGCCACTTTGACGTCACCGAAGGGGATATTCGTTTCCATGATATCCCCCTGAAGAACCTGCTGCTGGATGAGTGGCGTGGCCGCCTGGCGGTGGTCAGCCAGACGCCGTTTTTATTTTCGGACACCGTGGCGAATAACATCGCCCTCGGATGCCCTGCGGCGACGCAGGAGGAGATCGAGCATGTGGCGCGTTTAGCCAGCGTGCATGATGATATTTTGCGTCTGCCGCAGGGGTACGAAACGGAAGTCGGAGAGCGTGGCGTCATGCTGTCCGGCGGGCAGAAACAGCGTATTTCGATTGCCCGTGCGCTGCTGCTGAATGCCGAAATCCTGATCCTGGATGATGCGCTCTCCGCTGTGGATGGCCGTACCGAGCACCAGATCCTGCATAACCTGCGTCAGTGGGGTGACGGTCGCACGGTGATTATCAGCGCTCACCGTTTGTCGGCGCTGACCGAAGCCAGCGAAATTCTGGTATTGCAGCACGGGCACATTGCCCAGCGCGGGCAGCATGAAAATCTTGTTGAGCAACCGGGCTGGTATCGCGATATGTATCGCTATCAACAGCTTGAAGCGGCGCTGGACGATGCCCCCGAACAGAATGAGGAGGCCGCTAATGCGTAAGCTCGGAACGATGTGGCCGACGCTCAAACGTCTGCTGGCCTACGGCTCGCCGTGGCGTAAACCGCTGTCCGTGGCCGTGCTTTTACTCTGGATAGCGGCGATTGCAGAAGTGAGCGGGCCGCTGCTCATCAGTTACTTTATCGACAATATGGTCGCCAAAAGCTACCTGCCCCTGGGGCTGGTGGCGGGTTTAGGCGTCGCTTACGTTGGGTTACAGCTGACGGCTGCAGGGCTGCACTATGCGCAGTCGCTGCTGTTTAACCGCGCAGCCGTCGGTGTCGTTCAGCAGCTGCGTACGGATGTAATGGACGCCGCGCTTCGCCAGCCGCTCAGCGAGTTTGATATTCAGCCGGTCGGGCAGGTTATCTCCCGGGTAACCAACGATACCGAGGTGATCCGCGATCTGTACGTCACCGTGGTGGCGACGGTGCTCCGCAGCGCGGCGCTGATTGGTGCGATGCTGGTGGCAATGTTCAGTCTCGACTGGCGCATGGCGCTGGTGGCGATCACGATCTTCCCGGCGGTGCTGATCGTCATGGTCATCTACCAGCGCTACAGCACGCCAATCGTGCGTCGGGTACGAGCCTATCTGGCCGACATCAACGATGGCTTCAACGAAGTCATCAACGGCATGAGCGTTATCCAGCAGTTCCGCCAGCAGGCGCGCTTTGGTGAACGGATGGGCGAAGCCAGCCGCTCGCACTATATGGCACGCATGCAGACGCTGCGGCTTGACGGTTTTCTGCTGCGTCCGCTGCTGAGCCTTTTCTCTGCGCTGGTGCTTTGCGGTCTCCTGATGCTGTTTGGGCTGAGCGCTAACGGTACGATTGAAGTGGGGGTGCTGTACGCCTTTATTAGCTATCTGGGGCGCCTTAACGAACCGCTGATCGAACTCACCACCCAGCAGTCTATGCTGCAACAGGCGGTGGTCGCCGGTGAGCGTGTGTTCGAGCTGATGGACCGGCCGCGACAGGCCTACGGCAACGATGAGCGACCTTTGCAAAGCGGTGCCATTGATTTTGATAATGTCTCGTTTGCCTATCGCGAAGACCGGCTGGTGTTGCAGGATATCTCACTTGATGTTCCGTCGCGTGGTTTCGTGGCGCTGGTGGGCCATACGGGAAGCGGTAAGAGCACCCTCGCCAGCCTGTTAATGGGTTACTACCCGGTTACGCACGGTGAAATCCGGATCGACGGACGTCCGCTCGCGTCTCTTAGCCACAACGTGTTGCGTAAAGGCGTCGCGATGGTGCAGCAGGATCCGGTCGTCCTGGCCGATACCTTCTATGCGAACGTGACCCTGGGGCGGGACTACACGCAGGAGCAGGTCTGGGAGGTACTGGAAAAAGTGCAGCTGGCGGATCTGGCGCGCGGGTTTAGTGAGGGGATCAATACGAAGCTGGGCGAGCAGGGGAACAATCTCTCCGTCGGGCAAAAACAGCTCCTCGCCCTGGCGCGGGTGTTGATTGAAACGCCGCAGGTTCTGATTCTGGATGAAGCGACAGCCAGTATTGACTCCGGTACCGAGCAGGCCATCCAGCAGGCGCTGTCGGCCGTGCGTGACCATACGACGCTGGTGGTGATTGCCCACCGTCTTTCCACCATCGTTGATGCCGATACCATTCTGGTGCTACATCGCGGCCAGGCCGTTGAACGGGGTACGCACCGTGAACTGCTGGAAGCCAAAGGACGTTACTGGCAGATGTATCAGCTTCAGCTGGCAGGCGAAGAGCTGGCCGCCAGCGTGCGTGAGGAAGAATCGCTGAGCGCCTGATGCACCAAAATGAGGCGACGCGCTAACAGTCATTCCTGTTGGTGCAAAACGGAAACGCACCCTGCACCGGCATGGTGCGTTTTTTTTCACCGGTTCGTTTATCAAGGCCGTGTAGCGCTCTTTGCACCGCAGTTCCTTCTGGTTTTATTTCTGGCACACCCCTTGCAATACCTTCTGCGTAAGCTGCGGCCATTACCGAATTCTGACTGGAGGGGATCTATGAAGCTGGTTACGGTTGTAATCAAACCATTCAAACTCGAAGACGTGCGTGAAGCGTTGTCTTCCATGGGTATTCAGGGACTGACTGTCACCGAAGTGAAAGGCTTTGGTCGTCAGAAGGGTCATGCCGAGCTTTACCGCGGGGCGGAATACAGCGTTAACTTTCTGCCAAAAGTAAAAATTGATGTCGCGATTGCTGACGATCAGCTTGATGAAGTCATTGATGTCATTAGCAAAGCGGCCTACACAGGCAAAATTGGCGACGGCAAAATTTTCGTTGCCGAACTGCAGCGCGTCATTCGCATTCGTACCGGCGAATCTGACGAAGCGGCACTGTAAGTAACTCCTGGCACACAGTGATAGGGATCGAGAAAATGAAGATAGCAACACTTAAAACGGGTCTGGGTTCGCTGGCACTGCTGCCGGGCCTCGCGCTGGCTGCCCCTGCGGTGGCAGATAAAGCCGATAACGCCTTTATGATGATCAGCACCGCGCTGGTGCTGTTCATGTCAATTCCGGGGATTGCCCTGTTCTACGGCGGTCTGATCCGTGGCAAAAACGTTCTCTCCATGCTGACCCAGGTAGCCGTGACCTTCGCACTGGTCTGCGTGCTGTGGGTGGTTTACGGTTACTCGCTGGCCTTTGGCACCGGCAACGCCTTCTTCGGTAACTTTGACTGGGTGATGCTGAAAAATATTGAGCTGACCGCGCTGATGGGCAGTTTCTACCAGTATATTCACGTTGCGTTCCAGGGCTCGTTCGCCTGCATCACCGTCGGGCTGATTGTAGGCGCACTGGCCGAGCGTATACGTTTCTCTGCCGTTCTGATCTTTGTGGTGGTCTGGCTGACGCTCTCCTATGTGCCGATTGCGCACATGGTCTGGGGCGGCGGTCTGCTGGCAACGCACGGCGCGCTGGACTTCGCGGGCGGTACCGTCGTACATATCAACGCCGCGGTAGCGGGTCTGGTTGGCGCATACCTGATCGGTAAACGCGTGGGCTTCGGTAAAGAAGCGTTCAAACCGCACAACCTGCCGATGGTCTTTACCGGTACCGCGATCCTCTACTTTGGCTGGTTTGGCTTCAACGCCGGGTCTGCAAGCGCAGCAAACGAAATCGCCGCGCTGGCCTTCGTGAACACCGTCGTGGCCACAGCCGGTGCGATCCTCTCCTGGGTCTTCGGTGAGTGGGCGGTGCGCGGTAAACCTTCCCTGCTGGGTGCCTGTTCTGGCGCAATCGCGGGCCTGGTCGGTATCACGCCTGCCTGTGGTTATGTGGGTGTCGGTGGTGCGCTGCTGGTAGGTTTGGTTGCAGGTCTTGCAGGTCTGTGGGGCGTTACGGCACTGAAACGCGTGCTGCGCGTTGATGACCCTTGCGATGTATTTGGGGTGCACGGTGTGTGCGGCATCGTCGGCTGTATCATGACCGGTATCTTCGCCGCGAAATCGCTGGGTGGCGTGGGCTATGCAGAAGGTGTCACTATGGTTCATCAGGTACTGGTGCAGCTGGAAAGTATTGCTATCACCGTGGTGTGGTCTGCCGTTGTCGCTTTTATTGGCTACAAGCTGGCGGACATGACTGTGGGTCTGCGCGTACCGGAAGAGCAGGAGCGCGAAGGTCTGGATGTGAACAGCCACGGCGAGAATGCGTATAACGCATAACCAACAGCAAAACGGCAATCTCGATTGCCGTTTTTAATGTTTATTCCCTCTCCCTGTGGGAGAGGGCCAGGGTGAGGGCATCAGGCCGCACGTTATTAACCGCGATTACGCATTACCCCTTCCTGCACCGTTGAAGCGACCAGCACGCCGTCCTGCGTATAAAACTCTCCACGCACAAACCCGCGAGCGCTCGATGCCGACGTACTCTCCACGCTGTAAAGCAGCCACTCATTCATGTTGAAGGGACGGTGGAACCACATGGAGTGGTCGATGGTCGCGACCTGCATCCCTTTTTCGAGGAACCCGACGCCGTGCGGCTGCAGCGCCACCGGCAGAAAGTTAAAATCTGACGCATACCCGAGCAGATACTGATGCACGCGGAAATCTTCCGGCACGGTACCGTTGGCGCGGATCCAGACCTGACGTTTCGGCTCGGCGGTGTGACCCTTCATCGGGTTATGGAACTCGACGGGGCGGATCTCCAGCGGTTTATCGCACAGAAATTTCTCTTTGACCTGTGGCGGAAGCAAATGCGCCAGCGCACGGGCGATATCGGTCTCTGATTTGAGCGTGTCTGGCGACGGTGCCGGCGGCATCGTTTTCTGATGCTCGTATCCCGGTTCCGGTGCCTGGAACGAGGCGGTCATGTAGAAGATGGGCTTACCGTTCTGAATGGCCGCTACGCGGCGGGCACTGAAACTATTACCGTCACGCAGAACTTCAACATCATACACAATCGGTTTTGCGCTATCGCCAGGGCGTAAGAAATAGCTGTGGAACGAATGCACCAGACGGTCTGCCGGGACGGTCTCCTTTGCCGCGTACAGCGCTTGTCCAACGACTTGCCCACCGAAGACCTGGCGCAAGCCTAAATCTTCACTCTGTCCGCGAAAGAGTCCTTCCTCAATTTTTTCCAGATTCAGTAATGTCAGCAGATTGTTCAGTGCCTGACTCATAGTTGTCCTCAATAAACGCCGTAGCGAAAGATAGGCAGAGTATAACGCAGAAATGTAAGTGGTCCGATGGGTAGAATAATCTTAATATCGGCACGTTTTCAGGCATTAATCGGTGATCTGTGCCACACTTGAATACGTTATGTGATTGAAACGACATCGGATGGGATCGATCCCGCTGGTGCATTGATGATAAGGAGACTTCAATGAAACTCGTGCCTATGCTAAGTGGTGTAGCTATTGCGGTGGCGTTGTCCGCCTGTGCCGGTAAGAGCGCCCAGGTGCCGGTACCTGCAGCCGATCCGAACGGGATTAATACCCTTTCACAGCAATCCATTCAGCAGCCTAATGTTTCCGGTACCATCTGGATCAAACAGAGAGTCGCTTTGCCGCCGGATGCGGTATTAACGGTAACGCTGTCTGATGCTTCTCTGGCCGACGCGCCGTCGAAAGTCCTGGCTCAGCGTGCGGTTCGTACTGAAGGTAAGCAGGCGCCATTTAGCTTCGTGCTGCCATATAACCCGTCAGACGTACAGCCGAATGCTCGTATCCTGCTGAGTGCCGCGGTAACGATCAACGATAAGCTGGTCTTTATTACCGATACGGTTCAGGAAGCCATTAACCACGGTGGGACTAAAGTCGACCTGAATCTGGTTCCCGTACAGCAAACCGAAGTGCCGGTTGCTCCACAGACCAATCAGCCGTCCCTGCCAACCCCACCGACCCAGATGTAATTGTTGCTATTACCCTCTCCTTCGGGGGAGGGGTTAGTACACCCACCGGTACTTTTGCAAATCAATCTGTCCCGATCCCGATACCTGCACACCCTCTGACAGTAATGCCTGGCGCTGACGCTGGAGATCCGGTCCGGTCAGCGAGATGGCACCATGACGATTCACCACGCGATGCCAGGGCAGCGTGCTTCCTTCCGGCAGCCGTTTAAGAACGCCGCCTACCTGTCGCGCCGCGCGCGGTGAACCGGCCAGCTGTGCGACATCACCATAGGTTGTGACGTAGCCTTCCGGGATTGAGGCCACAATTTGCCATACGCGCTGGGGAAAGGAGTCGTGTTCGTCCATACCTGCACCTGCGGGGATCATCTGAACAGCCATGGTAAACGAAGATTGCCCTGATTGCTGCGTCTGTTTGCGCAATAAACCAGCATCCGGTTCCGGGTCGCTTGCAATTGGGTCTTCGCACAGGGATAATGCGCCAGCGCGTTGGTTATCAACGCTCTCAATGGGGGCTCTGTTGGTTCTCCCGCAACGCTACTCTGTTCACCAGGTCAGGTCCGGAAGGAAGCAGCCAGGGCAGACGACGTGGGTGCCGGGATGTAGCTGGCAGGGCCCCCACCCATTTACGGCCTCGTACAAACCTTCCTGCGTTACCTCTCTCTGTAGTCATTATTCCACAATACTATAACGCCTATACGCTGTAATATATATTTCATCGTGCTGAAATATTATTGTCATAAACCTGTAATAATAGACTGGCATTTTATAATTGGACGTCTATTTAACACCAAAATTCAAAAAAATATAAATCTGGATAACAGTGTTAACTTCGTGTATTACATAAAGTACTTATTCCGAAGGGAAGTGACAAACATGGCTACTGCGGTTTTAAATGTTAAAATTGACGACGCGCTAAAAGAAAGGCTTCGCCACTATGCGGAAGTGAATAACGAGAATTTAAGCGTGACCACAGAGAAACTGCTGCTGCTGGCGTTTGAAGCAGTAGAAGAGGCGGGAGTATCGGAAGAAGATATTGATAATCAGCATACGGAAGAAGAGAGTGTTTCTCCTTTTACTCCTAAATAAATCAAAGCACTACGTAAACTTCTGAAGAAGAGAAAATGAAACAACAACTGTCAACTGCCAGTGACTACAACGAGGCCTGCGATCTCTTGCGCTCAGGCTATGTGAAGCATGTACGTCTTGGCTGGAATGTTGGAAGCGATGAGTTCTTTCGTATTGCGTCTGACTGGTGTGATACCGGTGCAAAAATAAAGAAAGAAGGTGATAACTTCGTTATTTCGCTGAAAGGTTTCCCTATTCCTCCGCAACATTAATTGTTGTCCAGTGAAAACTGCTGACTGCATATATTACAGTCAGCAGTTTTTATTTTATGATCCCCTTCAAACTTTTTATTCTTAAACCAGACTGCGTTTGATGGCTGGCTCATTTGAATGTAATGCACGCCATAAGGGTTTAATCCGCAGTAACGCCGCTTCCATTTCCGCTGGCTCCAGCGAGAAGGGCATGCGCAAAAAGCGGTCAAACGCCCCCGATAAGCCAAACCGTGTGCCCGTTCCCAGGTTAATCCCGATGATTTCTGCCCGCGCGGCAAGCTGTGTCGCCAGCATGCCGGGAAGTTCGATCCAGTAAGAAAGTCCGCCTTCCGCCTCATGGAATCGCCACTCGGGAAAATGTTCACGCAGCAGTTCATTGCATCGATCGCGCCGTTCCGCAAGCATCTTGCGGCGAGCGGGCAGAAAACGTTCGCTATTGTTGATAAGCCACAGCGTCGCCAGTTGCTCAAGCAGCGGCGAGCCCAGATCAAGCGTATCCCGCGTCTGGGCGAGGGTGGCGATGGTACGTGAAGAGGCGCGGATCCAGCCGAGACGCAGCCCGCCCCAGAAGCTTTTTCCGGCGGAGCCTAATGTCATGACGGTTGCCTCCCGGTTAAATGATGCCAGCGGTGGCGGTGGGGGCGAGTCAAACCAGAGATCGACCATCGTTTCATCTACAACCAGCGTCGTGCGGGTTTGTGCGGCAATATCGGCGATCGCCTGACGGGTGGCGATATCCATACAACGCCCGGTTGGGTTGTGAAAATCAGGCATCAGGTAAGCCAGGCGCGGTGCAGTCTGGGCAAGCGTGGCGGCAAAACCATCCGTGTCCCAGCCTGTATCCGGCAGCGACACCCCAACGGGCCGGCACTGCGCCCCCTGAATGGCGGCAATCGCCAGCGGATAGGTAGGGTGATCGACCACGACGCGATCTCCCGGCCCGGTTAACATCCGCAATATCAGCGCAAAACCGCTGACGGCACCGTTGACCACCATGACTTCGTCTGCGCGGGTGGGAAGACCCCGTTCGGTATAGCGTGCCGCTATAGCTTCCCGAAGCGCAGGCAGCCCAAGCTGGTCGTAGCCCGTCAGCGAGAGGTGCTGGGTAATAGCCGTCAGCGCGTGGGTATAAGCCTGGTGGATCTCTGGCCCGGCATTGAGGGCGGCAGTGGAGAGATCCAGTGCGGCACTCGCCGCTGAAAGGGTAGGAACGGCGCGCGTATCCGGGAGGATCACGCGCGACCCGCTGCCGTGGCGGCTTTCAAGATATCCCTCCTCGCGCAGATGGGCGAGGGCGCTGCTGACGGTGGTCCGGCTCACGTCCAGCGCCGTAGCCAGCTCACGCTCACCCGGCAGTCGCGTATTTAATGCCAGTCGGCCATCAAGGATTAACAGACGCAACGCGTCAGCCAGCTGGCGCCAGAGCGGGGTGCGTGATGAGGCTTGCTGCCAGTGGCCTAAAAGGCGTACCAGAGACTGACTTCCAAAGCGGCGTGATGACATATGCAGTCCACTATTTGAAAACTGGACATTAACCATAGTGCCATTTTAGGTCAGGATGAAAGCCTGGTTATCGGGAGAAGATAAAAAATGGTACGTCGTCTGCTACAACTTTATGTCGGTTTGGGTCTGTATGGCCTCTCTACCACGATGTTTATTCGCTCGGATCTGGGGGTTGATCCGTGGGATGTATTTCACCTTGGCGTCGGGCTACAGCTGGGGATGAGTATCGGGACGGTGATCATTTTGACCGGCGCTGCGGTGCTGCTGCTGTGGATCCCCCTGAGCCAGATGCCCGGACTCGGCACGATCAGTAACGTGATTTGTATCGGTCTGGCGGCAGACGCCAGCATGGCGCTCATCCCCGAGCTGAGTTCGTTACCTGTGCGAATCGCTTTCCTGGTATCGGGCATTGTGATGAACGCGATTGCCACCAGTATGTACATTGGTGCCGGTTTCGGGCCCGGCCCGCGCGATGGTCTGATGACAGGTATTCACGCCCGGCTGGGCTGGTCCATTCGCAGCGTGCGAACCACAATCGAAGTGTCCGTCCTGCTGATTGGGTGCGTGCTTGGCGGTACGTTTGGCGTAGGAACCGTACTGTATGCCCTGACCATTGGTCCGCTTATTCAGCTCTGTATGCCCTGGTTCCGCCAGAAGTCGCGCAATGAGAACGTTCCTCAGCCGGAACGGGTTGTTTAATTTGCGAAGCGCTCACATGTTTTAACGGCATCGCTGTGGCAGAATAGTCGCTTCGACTATCGCGATGCCAGAATGCATGAAAGCAATCACTCTTTATGATGTCGCCTCCCTTGCGGGGGTTTCTTATCAGACCGTTTCCCGCGTGATTAACGACGCGGAGCATGTCTCTGCCCGCACGCGGGAAAAGGTGCAGCAGGCAATGGCGGAACTGCACTATGTGCCTAACCTGCGGGCACAACAGCTGGCGGGTAAACGCACCCGTACGCTGGGTCTTATTACGACCGATCTGGCGCTGCACGCGCCTTCACAAATCGTCTCGGCGGTAAAATCCCGGGCAGCGGAACAGGGGGCGAGTGTCCTCATTTCCATGGTAGAGCAACCGCACCAGTGTCAGGCCGCGCTTCAGGCGTTGCTGGCGCAGCGGGTGGAAGCACTGCTGGTCAATGTGCCGCTTGACGATCCTCACGCCGAACAGCTCAGGGCGCTGGCATCGCCCGTTCCGGTGCTGTTTCTGGATGTATCGCCCTCAGCGCAGGTAAACAGCCTCGTGTTTAACGCAGAGGAGGGGGCGCGTCTGGGCGTTGAGCATCTGCTTTCGCTGGGGCATCAGCATATTGCTTTGTTGAGCGGACCGGAAAGCTCGGTCTCTGCGCGTGCGCGTCTGGCCGGATGGCAAGCGACGCTGGCACAGGCCGGCCTTGACGCGGTTGCCGTGGAATACGGTGACTGGAGCGCGGCCAGCGGTTATGAAAAAGGGCATATGCTGCTGTCGGGTACGGTATTACCGGAGGCGATTCTGGTGGCGAACGATCAAATGGCGCTTGGGGTGATGCGCGCCTGCGCGGAAAAAGGGGTAGCGATCCCTGGCCAGCTATCGGTAGTCGGGTTTGACGATACGGCCGACAGTGCCTGGTTTTCGCCGCCGCTGACGACCGTTCGCCAGGCGTTTCGCCAGGCGGGCGAACGCAGCGTGACGTGGCTGCTGGACCCCCTCCAGGGCGATGCGTGCTGGCAGGTTCAGCTGCCGGTTACGCTGGTGATCCGTCACTCCACCGCGCGCCGCCATCCGCAGCAGGCCGAACAAGAGGATCTGGCGGAGCAGCTCAGACGCCTGGTTCTCCTGGCAGAGCAGCTTGCGCGTAAATAAAACTTTGTGATCTGACTCGCTGCTCCGCGATGGAATGCTTTACCCTCGCTCAGTGCCAGGGCATGTTAACCAAAATTGTGAGCGCTTCGCAAAGAGGTTAGTATGCCCAACACTTTATCACCGACGCTCGGTGCCATTCTGGCCCGACGGGACTGGGAAAACCCCGGCGTTACCCAGTGGAACCGGCTGTCGGCTCATGCGCCGTTACACAGCTGGCGCCATGAATCCTCGGCCCTGAACGACGAGGAGTCAGTCAGCAGACGTTCTCTTAACGGGGCGTGGCGGTTTAATTATTTTCCTGCACCCGAGCAAGTCCCGGAGGCATGGGTAACGGAAGATTGCGCGGACGCCGTTGCGATGCCCGTGCCGTCTAACTGGCAGATGCAGGGATTTGACACGCCCATCTACACCAACGTCACCTATCCCATTCCCGTCACGCCGCCTTTTGTTCCGCAAGAGAACCCAACCGGATGTTACTCGCTCACATTTGAGGTGGATGACGCCTGGCTCCACGGCGGGCAAACCCGCATTATCTTTGACGGCGTGAACTCGGCGTTTCATCTTTGGTGCAACGGACAGTGGATAGGCTATTCCCAGGACAGCCGCTTGCCCGCCGAATTCGATCTCTCGGCGGCGCTGCGCGCCGGGGAGAACCGCCTGGCGGTCATGGTACTGCGCTGGTGCGACGGCAGTTATCTTGAAGACCAGGACATGTGGCGGATGAGCGGCATTTTCCGCGACGTCACTTTGCTGCATAAACCCGAAACGCAGATCGCCGATTACCATGTGTTGACGGACCTGAACGCTGAGCTTGACCGCGCGGTGCTGAAAGTGGCGGTCGCGCTGACAGGCGCTCGCTACGCGGAGTGCGATGTCACGATAACGCTGTGGCGCAACGGTGAACGCTGTGCCAGCGCGACCCAGCGGCCAGGCTCTGCCATTGTGGACGAGCGCGGCGGCTGGGCTGAGCGGTTAACGGTGGCGATCCCCGTCGAGCACCCTGCGCTGTGGAGTGCTGAAACGCCGGAACTGTATCGCCTGACGATTGCGCTTCTCAACCCGCAGGGTGAGGTGGTCGAGGTCGAGGCATGCGACGTTGGCTTCCGCCGCGTTGACGTCAGCAATGGCCTGCTCAAGCTCAACGGTAAACCGCTGCTGATCCGCGGCGTTAACCGACATGAGCACCACCCTGAAAACGGCCAGGTGATGGATGAAGCAACTATGCGTCGCGATATCGAAATCATGAAGCAGCACAACTTCAACGCCGTGCGCTGCTCGCACTATCCTAATCATCCGCTGTGGTACCGGCTTTGCGATCGTTATGGGCTGTACGTCGTTGACGAAGCGAATATCGAAACGCACGGTATGGTGCCGATGAGCCGCCTCGCTGACGATCCGCGCTGGCTACCTGCCATGAGCGAGCGCGTGACCCGCATGGTGCAGCGCGACCGAAATCATCCTTCGATTATTATCTGGTCGCTGGGCAATGAATCCGGCCACGGTGCGAACCACGATGCGCTGTACCGCTGGCTGAAAACCACCGACCCGACGCGCCCGGTGCAGTATGAAGGCGGCGGGGCGAATACGGCAGCGACCGATATTGTCTGCCCGATGTACGCCCGGGTCGATCAGGATCAGCCTTTCCCGGCAGTACCTAAATGGTCAATCAAGAAATGGATCGGCATGCCGGATGAAACGCGTCCGCTGATCCTCTGCGAATACGCCCACGCGATGGGCAACAGCTTTGGTGGGTTTGCGAAATACTGGCAGGCGTTTCGCAATCATCCTCGCCTGCAGGGCGGGTTTGTCTGGGACTGGGTCGATCAGGCCCTGACGAAGCAAGACGAAAAGGGTAACGCGTTCTGGGCGTACGGCGGAGACTTTGGCGATAAGCCGAACGATCGGCAGTTCTGCCTCAATGGTCTGGTATTCCCCGACCGAACCCCGCATCCGGCGCTGTACGAAGCGCAGCGCGCCCAGCAGTTTTTTACCTTTACGCTGGTGAGCACTGCTCCGCTGGTGATTGAGGTGCAAAGCGGCTACCTGTTCCGCCACACCGATAACGAGGTGCTGAGCTGGACGATTGCACGTGATGGAGAGGTGCTGGCCGCGGGCGAGGTCACGCTCGCGATGGCTCCCGAGGGCACCCAGCGTCTGGAGCTCGATCTGCCTGCGCCGAAGGCCGGGCCGGGAGAGGTTTGGCTGAATGTTGAGGTTCGCCAGCCGCGGGCAACGCCGTGGTCACCGGCTGGCCATCGCTGCGCGTGGGAGCAGTGGCCGCTCCCGGTTCCTCTCTTTATTGCGCCGACAGTGTCTGCGGGCGAACCTCCCGTGTTGACGCAACATGACCTCATGCTGGAGATAACGCATCAGCAGCAGCGCTGGCAGTTCGATTGCACTTCCGGAAACCTGACCCAATGGTGGCGAGATGGCGTGGCACTGTTGATTTCACCCGTGACGGATAGCTTCAGCCGCGCGCCGTTGGATAATGACATTGGCGTGAGCGAAGCGACGAAAATCGATCCGAACGCGTGGGTTGAACGCTGGAAAGCAGCGGGTATGTACGATCTCACCTCCCGCGTACTGTCCTGTGATGCAGAGCAGCATGCTCGCGAGGTGGTGGTCAATACCCTGCATGTCTGGGAGTACCAGGGCAAAGCGCTGTTCCTGAGCCGTAAAACCTGGCGGGTGGACGAGCAGGGCGTTCTGCATGGTGATATTCAGGTCGATATGGCGTCTGATATCCCGGAACCCGCGCGGATTGGCCTGAGCGTTCATCTCGCCGAAGCGCCGGAAAACGTTCACTGGCTGGGGCTGGGGCCGCACGAAAATTACCCGGACAGAAAGCTGGCGGCACAGCAGGGGCGCTGGACATTGCCCCTGGAGGCGATGCACACGCCGTATATCTTCCCGACGGAAAATGGTTTGCGCTGCGATACCCGCGAACTTGTGGCAGGAACGCATCTGCTGAATGGTCAGTTCCACTTCTCAATAAGCCGCTACAGCCAGCAGCAGTTGCGCGAGACAACCCATCACCACCTGTTACGTGAAGAGCCGGGGTGTTGGCTCAACCTCGACGCGTTCCACATGGGCGTGGGCGGCGATGACTCCTGGAGCCCCAGCGTCTCGCCGGAATTTCTCCTGCAGACGCGCCAGCTTCGTTATCGCTTCAGCTGGCGTCAGAAGGCGGTCTGACGGGCAGTCCCGCGGCCATATTTTGTGTCCGCGGGGCTTAGTCAGAATACTTCCCGAGGTTATTTTCTGCCCACAGAATAAATTCCGTCTTTGGCAGCGCCTTACTGTAGAACCACCCCTGCCCATACTGCACCCCATGACGGTGCAGCCACGCGAGCTGCCCTTCGGTCTCGACACCCTCCGCCACCATCGCCAGCTTCAGCGATTTCGCCATTTCAATAATGTGCGGCGTGACGTTTTTGTACTCCAGCGCATCCACGAACGATTTATCAATTTTGAGCGTATCCACGTCCAGATCCTGCAAATAGCTCAGGCTGGAGTAGCCCGTGCCAAAGTCATCAATATAGACAGGGTGACCGGAATGACGTAGCGCGGCGATAGCCGGGGCGCTGATTTTAGGGTCGGCAAAACCGCGTTCGGTGAGCTCAAGAGCGATTTGTCGGGGATGAATTTGCCATTTATTCATTAACTGACTCAGCAACGGTGGCAGTTTGCCGGAGGTCAAATCGGCAGGGGCGAGATTAATGGAGATATGCTGATCGGGGTGGTGTTGCAACCAGTGGCCCATATCTTCAAACACTTTTTCAATGACTAACTGCGTGAGCTGCGAGATGAGCCCGGTTTGTTCAGCAAGGGGAACAAAAATATCCGGCGAGAGGCTGCTGCCATCTGGCTGAGGCCAGCGCGCCAGCGCCTCTGCCCCTACCACTTTCCCGCTACAGAGCGCCACGATGGGCTGATAGTGAACCACAAAATCCCGGCTGTTAATGGCGTCAAGCAGGCGATTGCGGGGCGACTGGATGCGACGCAGTATCCGCAAGACAAACAGTGCGGCGAGCAAGCTTATCAACATGCCAAACGGTAACCAGAAAAGGAGTTGCCTGTGCCAGGTATCAGCCAAAGGTTTGAGCGGAGCCCAGGTCACGACGGTAAAGCCCAACTCAGGGACAGGCTTCATCACGTACATGGAACCGTTGTACTGGACGCGGTCTCCCTCTCGTTCCTGAATCATCTCGCGGATATGCGGCGCGAGTGGATTAGTGCTGGCAAAAATGCGGTGTGTTGCGGTTCCGACCAGGGCGGCGTCGATGGCTATTTCCCCGAAAGGGATCACATCCACCAGCGAGTCAGGATCGATCATGACAAGGTAGTGGCCTTTGCCCAGCACAACCATGTAGCGGTGAAATCCAAGATCGTTTTGCGCGGTCAGCCATGCGCTGTAACCATCCCGGGTAATGCGCGTTGGTGGGGGGAAGGGGGAGGCATGGCTGGATTGCTCCAGCGAGGAGCAGCGTGGTTTCAGGTTGTCAGTATAGACCGCTTCCTGGACATATCGCCAGGAAAACGCGGCCCGGCGCATCTCTTTTAAATGCGAAGGGCTGCACGGCACGCCGTCATACGTTTGCAGATGATTAAGCGCATCTTTTGCCTGAGCCAGGACCCTGTCGGTTCGTATCAGCACACGAAAAGCATAGTTATCCAGCGCATCGACAAATTTCTCTTCCGCCTGGCGATGCGCCAGCCAGATGCTCAGGCAAATGGGAACCAGCACAGAAAAGATAAGTATGCCAGTCACCAGACTGACCAGATGTCGGGTATTCATGCTGTCGTTTCCTTTCTCATATGTCGAAATCCGGACGCTGAGTTCCCTGCCTGAAGAGAAAGATTTTACCGCGAAATGATACAGTTATAGCACGTGGGCGGCCTGGTTTTTATTTTATCTCAGGTAAACCTGTAAAATATCAGTGGCAAAAGGGGGGTTGTTTTTTCAACAAGGGCTGGATATTATTTTGTTATGTTATAACAAAACATGAGAGATTGATGATGAAACCCGATATCCATCCAGCGTATCGCACTGTGGTATTCCACGACACCAGTGCCAATGAATACTTTAAAGTCGGCTCAACCATTAAAACTGACCGCGAAATTGAACTCGACGGTGAAACGTATCCATACATCACCATCGAGGTTTCTTCGAAATCGCACCCGTTTTATACCGGTAAGCAAAAAACGTTCTCCACGGATGGCAGCGCGGCGCGCTTCCGTAAGCGTTTTGGCGGTTTTCTTAATGCGAAGCGGGGGTAATGATGCAGGTGCTTAACTCATTGCGCAGTGCGAAACAGCGTCACCCGGATTGCCAGATAGTCAAACGCAAGGGACGCTTATACGTGATTTGCAAATCCAATCCGCGCTTTAAGGCGGTTCAGGGGCGTAAGAAAAGACGCTAGGCGCGTATTTCTCGCCAGCTTTCCAGGGATCTTTTCTGTTTGCCATCGGCGGTAAAATTGTCGGTGGCAAGCCAGCCTTCAAAGGCGCTCGCCAGCGCCGGCCACTCTTTGTCGAGAATCGAAAACCAGTCGGTATCCCGGTTACGGCCTTTTATGACCAGCGCCTGGCGAAACCGCCCTTCAAACTGAAAACCCAGGCGCAGTGCGGCTTTGCGTGAAGGCGCGTTAAGGCTGTTGCACTTCCATTCGTATCGCCGATAGCCCAGGGTATCAAACACGTACCGCATCAGCAGGTATTGCGCTTCTGTCGACATTGGCGTGCGGCTCAACAGGGGTGAGAAATGAACGTGACCTACCTCCACGACGCCGTTTTTCGGATCGATCCGCATCAGGGCCAGCGTTCCGACCGGAGACTGGGTCTGATTATCAATGACGGCAAAGTGCATCGGGTCAGATAAATCACTCACGCTCGCCACCCATTCGGCATACTCGGCGGCCGTGGCATCAGGTTCGCGCAGCAGCCACGTCCAGCTACGGGTGTCTTCGGCCAGGGAATAGGCGGAGAAGAGCGCCTCGGCATGCACCACGCGCAGCGGTTCAAGCCGACAAAAACGCCCCTGCAGCACCACCCGGGACGGATGTGGTCGAGGCTGCCAGTCGATAAGGGCGTCGCCCACGGGTTGTCCAAACTCATTGAATGTCTTCATCTTCATTTCCGTGACGTTGAAAAGAGCTTCAGACTAGTGAATTGCTGGTTCCTTAAAAAGCACCACTCGGCTATGTTTTGTTGGTACCACAAGGAGATGAGATGAATATACCGGGTGATGAATTTTATACTTTGCTCCATGCTGCACTGAAAAAGCGTGGGGACGAGACACTCCAGCGAGCGCTCTATCTGGCTTTGCGAGAGGCCATCCTCAGCGGGAAACTTCAGTCTGGTAGCCAGCTATCCGGCTCGCGCACGCTGGCGCAGCAGCTTGCGGTTTCCCGGAACACCGTTAACGCGGCGCTGGATCAGCTCACGCTTGAAGGCTATTTGCTGCGTAACCGGCAGGGGACAAAGGTTGCTCAATTTGCGCATCGCGCACGCGTCCGGACATTGCCGGCGCCTGAGGTTGTGCTGGCAAAACGGGTCACTCATCTGCCTGCGCCGGTGCAGCGTGATACTCCGGTCATGGCATTTACGCCGGGAACGCCCGCCATCAACTATTTCCCTTTGCCGCTGTGGCGGCGATTGTACGATCGCGTCCTGCGCGAGGAGGGGAGTGCTCTGCTAGGGTATGGCGATCCGGCCGGAGAGCCGTCGCTTCGTGCGGCGATTGCTCGCCACCTCGCGCTCTCCCGGGGCATTGACTGCGACGCCAGCCAGATAGTGATAACCGAAGGGGCGCTTGAAGGGGTTAATCTGTGCACGATGCTATTGAGCGAACCTGGCGATGTTGCCTGGGTGGAAAACCCCGGCTATGCCGGGGCCAAAAGTGCCTTTGTCAAAACCGGCCTGACAATGACGGGAATGCCGGTGGATGATGAGGGAATGTGCTGGGAAGGGCTGCGTGCGCCTTCCCCCACGCTGATTTTCACTTCGCCCTCGCATCAGTTCCCTTGCGGAAGCGTGCTCAGCGCGCGGCGGCGGCTGGCGTTGCTGGAGCTGGCCCGACAGCACAACGCATGGATCATTGAAGATGATTACGACAGCGAGTTCCGTTATGCCGGTGAGCCCGTACCGGCCATGCTGGGAATGGTGAATAACGCCCCTGTTGTGTATCTCGGAACCTTCAGCAAAACGTTGTTTCCGTCACTCAGAATGGGGTTTATGGTGCTGCCGCCCGCACTGGCGAAGGCGTCGCGCGCTGCCATTGGCTCGCTGCTGCGCGGCGGGCATCGTGCGGAGCAGCGCACCCTCGCGCTGTTCATTGAAGAAGGTCACTATGCCCGTCATCTTGCTGCCATGCGGCGGCTTTATCATAAACGTTACCGCCAGCTGCGCGAGGCGCTGAGCACAGCGCTTCACACCCCTCACCGTATTCTTGCCGGAGAGGGCGGGATGCACCTGACGGTGACGATTAACGGTATTGATGACCAGAGGCTGGTGGAGAAGGCGAGGGCATTTCAGCTGGCACCCGCTGCGCTGAGCGGGTACTACCTGGAGGCGAAGCAGGGGCAAACCGGTCTGGTTTTAGGTTATGGCAATACCTCTGCTTCGCAGTTTGTGCCGGGTATCCGACGCCTGCAGGCGTTAATTACGCAGCAGCAGGGCGGGAAAGAGTAAAGACATCATAGAAAGAGAGCTGACCTTTGGTGGAAACCATTTTTTGCAGCTTCTCTTTTTGCACGGTTTCAACGGCCGGAGAGTGCATGATGCTCTCGATAAGCTCCGCAGGCACGAAACGCGTGTTGTACCATTCACCGTTGTAGCAGACCCGGAAATCGAGCACGTCGATATCTTCATAACGGTAGCGGGGATTCACGTCGAAAAAGAAAAAAGCGTTAAAGACGACAAATAACACAACCAGTAGCCAGACGGAGTCCACCAGCGTCTCGGACTTCAGCATCACAATAAGCGTTGCCAGCCAGGCGGCATACATTGCGACAAACAGTCCGGGATGTTTGCGGATAAAGCTGATGCTAAAGCGCGGGCGATTATCGCGCTTTTCGCGGAGGTTAAGATCGTCGATGGTGGCGGTAAGCAGGCGCTGTATCTCGGTCATTTTTTGCCTTTATGCGTGTAGACAATACAGGGTGTCTGCCAATTTTAGGAGAGCCATCCCGCTGAAAAAAGTAACAGTCAGGCGCTAAAAGACCATAACAGTTGACTCCCCCGGGATCTTACAGCGTTTTGATGATCTTCGCCGGGTTACCCCCAACGACGACATTAGACGGGACGTCTTTCGTCACGACGGCACCGGAAGCGACGACCACGTTGTCACCCAGGGTAACGCCTGGGTTAATGACCGCCCGTCCGCCAATCCAGACATTATTGCCAATAGTGACGGGCTTACCAAACTCGACGCCGCTATTACGTTCCTCCGCATCCAGGGGATGGGTTGCTGTATAAATATGAACACCCGGCGCGAGCATACAGTTATCGCCAATATGAACAGGACACACATCCAGCATCACGCAATCGAAGTTCGCGTAAAAGTTTTTGCCCAGATAAATGTTATATCCATAGTCACAGCGGAAACTCGGCTCAATATAAGCCCCTTCACTTTGCCCCAGCAGTTCCGCCAGAATGGTCTGGCGTTCTGTTTTTTCATCAGGCGCAGTGTGGTTATAGCGATGGATGAGATGGCGTGCCCGCAGTCTGTCGGCGCGTAGTGTCTCATCACCCGGGCGGTAATGTTCACCTGAAATCATCTTCTGTTTTTCAATGCTCATCGTAAACCTCTCTGGATGTGATTCCTGAAGGGTAATCGCAACTGGCCAGGAGGGGAACGTTCCCGAAAAGCCGATGTGAGCAGAGTCACAACATTGTTGCTGATGAGCGCGTTTAACACGGAGACCTGGCTTTCGCACAGGGAGCATAACGGGACAGGTAAATACAGCTTAGAACGTGGCGTAGAAACTCTACAGACACACTTCAAAGATCAACGAACAAATTTCCACACGGATGTGGGGATTTTGTCATATAACTTATTCATCGTTAGCTCAGCGAGGCGATGGTCAGCAGCTGAATAAAATACCGCCAGTTCATTATCAGAAAGCTCGTATTTATTCTTTTCAATGACACGTTCGAGGGTGTCAATTGACTGACAACGACGTAAGCGCATCAAATAATCGACCTTTGTGAGTGGTTTTTCAGACATAAATTCACCTTAGTAATTGTAATAATTTTAACAGGAAAGGCTAACGGGGTTAGCTCTGCTCACGTTGACGAAACAGCGGAATAGTCGGTTTCCCGATTTGCGCCATTTTTGCAAATCCTGAGCGTTAATGCCGTAACTACTGAACAACATAAAGGTGTCGTCCAGGTATTCATCGATTTGCTCAATGAGCTTATTATCTTCATTGTACTTAATTTTATAATTAAGTGCGAAGGTAGCGATATGCTCGATAAGCTCGTTCAACTGTAAATTGATGGCAGACGTTGGATCGTTTACCCAGCCATGGTTACTTTCATCAAGATTGGCAAGGCAGTCATGGTACAAGGATTCGCAGAGAAATTTCAACTGCGCGATATCATGCCGTTTTGGCGAGTACTCGTCCATAGCGCATCCCCTTCTGAGTGATTTATTACTCACCGAACATCATTGTCGGGATGGATACAACTGACTTAGCTACATGAGTGCTGTGTTCCTGATAACCTAACTATAAGCCACTCCTGTCTGGATTTCACCGCGCTATTACGAAAAATTACAAATAAAACCGCAGGCTGCGAGACTCTACGCAAATGTTCATCCGGAACGGAACATTTTTATCCAGATTAACGCTTGTTTTGTTAGCTTCCTTACGTTTCATTAGCTTAGGTTTGCGCCTGAAGAAAAAGTTCAAATCCGGAGTTCTGTTTTTCCGAACTTTTAATTAGGAATATTCCTAACCCTCTGACCGAAGAAATGAATTTAAAAAAATCCTGTATTCTCGGATTACGTTATCCGTTATTTATGATATGTCCTGTTACGCTGGCAGAAAATAAATAAAACCACAATAAGCGTATTTTATGATTTTTTCTTAAAATGAAAAAGGCCGCTAATGCGGCCTTTTTATGATGTGAAACCGGTATCAGTGCGGTTCTACCGAATGACTGTGCTCAACATCTTCATTTTTGCGGCTGAAGCGGCGGCGAACCACCACGAAGAACACCGGAACGAAGAAGATAGCCAGCACGGTCGCGGTGATCATACCGCCCATCACGCCAGTACCGACCGCGTTCTGCGCACCGGAGCCCGCGCCAGAGCTGATAACCAGCGGCAGTACGCCGAGGATAAACGCCAGTGACGTCATCAGAATAGGACGCAGACGCATACGTACCGCTTCAAGCGTCGCCTCGATAAGCCCTTTACCTTCTTTCTCCATCAGGTCTTTGGCGAATTCAACGATAAGTATCGCGTTCTTCGCCGACAAGCCAATGGTTGTCAGCAGGCCTACCTGGAAGTACACGTCGTTGGTCAATCCACGGAACGTCGCCGCCAGCAGTGCACCGATAACCCCGAGTGGAACCACCAGCATAACGGAGAACGGAATCGACCAGCTCTCATACAGTGCCGCCAGACACAGGAATACCACAATCAAAGAAATGGCATACAGGGCAGGGGCCTGGTTACCGGACAGACGTTCCTGATAGGACATACCGGTCCAGTCATAGCCGATGCCCGAAGGCAATTTGCTCGCCAGCTCTTCCATCAGGTTCATGGCTTCACCGGTGCTTCGGCCTGGTGCGGCCTGACCCAGGATCTCCATTGATGGCAGACCGTTGTAACGTTCCAGACGTGGTGAACCATATTCCCAGCGTGACGTTGAGAACGCCGCGAACGGAACCATCTGACCATTGCTGCCGCGAACGTACCAGTTATTAATATCGTTCGGCAACATACGGTACTGCGCCTCTGACATCACGTACACTTTCTTCACACGACCACGGTCGATGAAGTCGTTCACGTAACTACCGCCCCAGGCCGCGCCCAGTGTGGTATTGATGTCGCTGATGGACACGCCCAGCGCCTGTGCTTTCTCCTGGTCGATATCGATCTTGTACTGCGGCGTATCTTCCAGACCGTTTGGACGCACGCCAACCAGTAGGTCAGGGTGTTTCGCCACCTCGCCGAACAGTTGGTTACGTGCCTGCGTCAGTTTTTCGTGACCCAGACCGCCCTGGTCGATCAGCTGGAAGTCGAAACCGGTCGCGGTACCCAGTTCAACAATCGCTGGCAGGTTAAAGGCGAAGACCATCGCATCCTTAATCTGCGAGAAGGTCCCCATTGCACGGCCAGTGATGGCCTCAACTTTGTTCTCTTCGCCCGGACGATCCGCCCAGTCTTTCAGAGAGACGAAGGCGATACCGGTGTTCTGACCACGACCCGCAAAGCCAAAGCCGTTAACCGCAAACACGGACTCAACGTTCGCTTTCTCTTTGGTGAGGTAGTAGTCCGTCACTTCATCCAGCACTTTCTGGGTACGCTCCTGCGATGCACCCGCCGGAAGCTGCGCCATCGTCAGGAACACGCCCTGGTCTTCATCAGGCAGGAACGAGCTTGGCAGACGAACGAACAGATAGGCCATGCCGACGACAATGATGATATAGAGCAGCAGATAACGACCGGTGCTACGCAGGATGTTGCCCACGCTGTCGGTGTAGTGGTGCGTGCTCTTGTCAAACATGCGGTTAAACCAGCCGAAGAACCCTTTATGCTCGCCATGACCGCCTTTCTGAATGGGCTTCAGCATGGTGGCACACAGCGCAGGCGTCAGGATCAATGCGACCAGCACCGACAGCGCCATCGCGGAAACGATGGTAATCGAGAACTGGCGGTAAATCGCACCGGTAGAGCCGCCGAAGAAGGCCATCGGGATAAATACCGCCGACAGTACCATCGCGATACCGACCAGCGCGCCCTGGATCTGGCCCATGGATTTACGGGTTGCTTCCTTCGGCGGTAAACCCTCTTCCGCCATGACACGCTCGACGTTCTCTACCACCACGATGGCGTCATCCACCAACAGGCCGATGGCAAGCACCATCCCGAACATCGTCAGGGTATTTATCGAGAATCCAAAGGCCGCAAGGATGGCAAAGGTCCCCAGCAGAACGACCGGCACGGCGATGGTTGGGATCAGCGTCGCGCGGAAGTTTTGCAGGAACAGATACATCACCAGGAAGACCAGGATAATCGCTTCTACCAGCGTTTTAACCACTTCATGAATCGAAATTTTTACGAACGGCGTCGTGTCGTACGGGTAGACGATTTTCAGACCTGACGGGAAGAACGGTTCCATCTTCTTCAGCTCTGCGCGGATCGCCGTGGCGGTGTCCAGGGCGTTAGCGCCGGTCGCCAGTTTAATACCCAGACCGGAAGCCGGTTTACCGTTAAACTTCGCAATGATGTCGTAGTTTTCGCCACCCAGCTCCACTTTCGCTACGTCGCGCAGGCGAACCTGCGAACCGTCCTGATTCACTTTCAGCAGGATTTTGCTGAACTCATCGGCGGAGGTCAGACGGGTTTGCGCGATAATGGACGCGTTAAGCTGCTGGCCTTTCACAGGTGGTGTACCGCCTAACTGACCGGCTGCCACCTGGGCGTTCTGCGCTTTAATCGCGTTAATCACGTCAACCGGCGTCAGCTGGAAGTTGTTCAGTTTGTTCGGATCCATCCAGATACGCATCGCGTACTGAGAACCGAACAGCTGAACGTCACCCACACCGGAAGTACGGCTGATGGCATCCTTCATGTTGGCGCCCACGTAGTCGGAAATATCCTCCTGCGTCATGGTGCCGTTGGTGTTGATAACGCCAACAACCATCAGGAAGCTACTGGACGATTTCTCGACGCTCACGCCCTGCTGTTGTACTTCCTGCGGCAGCAGCGGCATTGCCAGCTGCAGTTTGTTCTGCACCTGAACCTGTGCGATGTCAGCATCGGTACCTGACTCGAAGGTCAGGGTGATCTGTACTGTACCGGTTGAGTCACTGTTTGAGGACATGTACATCAGGTTATCGATACCGTTCATGTTCTGTTCGATAACCTGGG